>PUNW01000352.1 GCA_003552665.1 Spirochaetaceae bacterium
CGTCATAATCAATCACATGGAACCGGACCATTCCGGCTGGCTGGAGGCCTTCCGGACGCTGCGACCGCAGTTCACCGTGTACTGCAGCGAACGCGCGAAGCCCTTGCTCGAGGCGTTCTACGGTATTGTAGATAACGTGCAGACGGTCAAATCGGGCGATACGCTCGATCTCGGCAACGGCCGGGTTCTAGCGTTCGAGGATATCCCGAACGTGCATTGGCCGGAGACGATGGCAACCTACGACACCAAGAGCAAGACTCTTTTCCCGTGCGACGCATTCGGGTCGTTCGGGGCGGTGTCGGACGACGCCCCGTATGACGACACGCTTCAGGAAGAACATATCGAGTTCTTCGAGCGCGAAATGGAGCGCTACTACGCTAACATCGTAACCGCTTTCTCGGCCCCAACCAAAAAGGCGATAGAAAAAGTCGATGCCTTGGATCTGCGCATCATCGCTCCGGGGCACGGGATCGTCTGGCGACGAGATCCTCAACGAGTCATTCGTGACTACAAACGGCTGTCCAGCTACGCCGAAGGGCCGGGCAGACCGGAAGTAGCCGTGATCTGGGGCAGCATGTATGGCATGACCGAACAGATGGTGAGACCGGTGGTCGACGCTATCGAGGCCGAGGGCGTTCCAACGCACGTGCATCGGGTGCCGGAAAGCGGTCTGAGTTTTGTGCTCGAGTCCGTGCTGAAGAGCTCGGGAGTGGTGCTGGGTATGCCCACCTACGAGTACAAGATGTTTCCACCCATGGCGGCCGTGGTAGACGAGCTCGGCAAGAAGAGGATTCAGAATCGCATCTGTTTTCGCTTCGGGTCGTACGGCTGGTCCGGTGGCGCACAGAGCGAGCTGGACGAGATCAGCGGGCGGCTCAAAATGAACTGGCGATTCATCGAGCCGGTGGAGTTCAAAGGACGCCCTCGCGAGGCAGATCTCGAGCTGGCGCAGGAGCGGGCGCGAGAGCTTGCCCGCGCGGTGAAACAGTGGGTCCTGGCCGAATCTCCGATACACTAAAACCGTGGCTGCCGAATTAGAACACGGCCTGCGTGTTGTGTTCGAGGACGAGCATCTCGTCGTCCTCGATAAGCCGGCCGAGCTCATGGTTCATCAAAACGAGTTCGAGCGCCACGAGCCGACTTGCGTCGGTATTCTCCAGAAGTCCTATCACCAGCGCTTCTACACGGTGCATCGGCTCGATCGCAAGACCTCCGGACTCATCGCGTTTGCGCGCGATGCGGACGTGGCGGGCCGGCTGTCGCGGCTGTTTCGATCGCGGGAGGTCGACAAACGTTACATGGCGCTTGTGCACGGGAGGCCGGTCGAGGACGCCGGTGAGATCGACTATCCGCTTCAGAAGCGTCAGGGACGCAGAGGGGCAACCGACGCGCTCACCTGCTATCGAGTACTCGACAGCGGTCGCCTGCGTCTCGAGACGCTCTCGGACGAAGACGCAGTCGTAAGCCTGCTTGAGCTGGAGCTGGTGACCGGCCGGCAACACCAGGCTCGGCAGCACACCCGCAAGCTCGGTACGCCGATAATCGGTGACCGCCGTTATGGGCACCGCCGCTTCAACCACGTGATCGAGGAACAGCTGGGTACGCGCGAGCTGTTTCTCCGGTCGGCTGCGTTGCGCTTCACGCACCCTGTCAGCGGTGAAGAGATAAAGGTGGCGGTGGGTCCATCGTCCGGGTGGGTGGGATTGATCGAGTCGGCGGGGATGAGCCCGCCGACCGGTTATCCGTAACGCTGCATTGTTCGCTGCGCTACCTGTCGGCTGCCCTGCCTGGTCGCAGCACTTCCCGTGACTCGGCTTCGGCCGCGCTTTCGGTCTTTTCAACGAACTGATCTACCGGCTTGTCCGCGAAAAAGCTTCGATAGCGTTTGTCGCACTGTTTAATGTGCTCGACGAGCCAGCTTCGCAGCAGTTGGAGGGTATCGAGCACGACGGTGGTACTGCCGTGTTCGTACTCCTCGCGGAGTTCGGCGACACGCTGCACGAGCTCGGCATGTTGCTGTTTGTGGTGCTCGCATTCAGGGTAGCCGAAATGCTCGAAGGCGCGTTCCTCGCACCCGAAGTGATAGCCGGCATACTCGGTCAGGCGATCGAGAATAGGTCCAACCGTCGCCTTGCCGCGTTCATTCTGCACCGCATCGTAGAGCTCATTGAGCATCTTGATGATGTTCTGGTGATGCGTGTTGAACGCATGCACCGATACCGACAGATCGTCGGTCCAGGAAACGACCTTATTCTCGTGTGACCAGTGCTCATGGGCCTGAAGCCCGTCGACTGTCTTGGACAGCTGATGGACCTGCTCCTCGTTGTGCATCGCCAAACCGGCGGCGCGCTCGAGCGCAGTTCGCAGGGTCTCCGCGGCTGCGCTTATGCCTGTAGACTTCTCTTCGATCTCGGCGGTGAATCGCTGTAAGCCGGCAAACCCTTCACGGGTTTGCGATGCCTCCCGGTCGATCGCGTCCGAGCGCCCTTGTATTTCCTGTATCGAGTTGTTGAGTACTTCGAGCGCCGAGAGCGTCTGTGAGCTGCCTTCACGTTGCTCTACCATTGCGTTCTTGATCTGGTACTGCAGGTCGTTGGCCGAATGAATGCCGCTCAGAACCCGCTCGAAGGCTTTTTCGGTGCGGTCAAACGAGCGCACCGTTTCATCGATACGGTTCTTGATCTCCTTAAGCTCGCGGGCAGTCTGCCCGGCCTGACCGGAGGAGCGTTGCGCCAACTCGCGGATCTCGTCGGCGACTACCGCAAACCCCGCCCCGGCCGAGCCGGCGTGCGCTGCCTCGATTGCGGCGTTCATGGCCAGCAGATTGGTCTGGGCGGCGATATGCAGAATCACCGAGTTTGCCTCGAGCAGGGTCTCCGACTGTTCGGCAATCTGTTTGATCTCGCCGGTTACCGTCGCCAGCTCCTGCTTGCCCTGTTCCGCGGTGGAGACAAGCCCGTCGAACTCCTGTCCGAGGTGCTCGGTATGGTCGGTGACCGAGGCGATGCTCTGAATCATCTGCTCGACGGCGGCGGATGACTCGCTTGTTGCCGAACTCTGCTCGGAAATCTCGTGGTTGAGATTGCCGATGTTGGTACTGATTCTCTCGAGTGCCTCGCCCGAGTTGTCGAGGCCGCGGCGTTGGCTGCGGATGTTAGCTTCGGTGTCGCGGATGCTGTTCGCAATTCGGTTTAACTCTCCGGTAGTCTTGAACAGCGTTTCACGCAGCGCAGCCATGCCTGTGCCTGCGGCGGAGGTACCGCCCTTCACGCTGCCGATAATCGTGCCGAGCCTCTCGACAAACTGGTCCACCGTGACGGCAACGTCTCCGAGCGCCCGGTGATGTGAAGGATCGAATACCGGTCCGAACTCGCGTTCGCCTTGTTCGATCGCCGTGACCGCGGAGGTCAGGCGGGTGAGTGAGCGGTGGGCGCCCCGAAGACACAGATAGACTACAAGAGTAGCTGCAATCGTAACGGCTGCTGCGGCGAGCAGGGCCGCAAGGGCGAGCGGCAGCGCATCCGCGGAGGAGATGCCGGCAGCTGAGGCATAGGCGAACACAACCCCGCTGATCGCAGCCGCACCGATAGTTAGGATTCCAAGAAGCGGGTACACCGCGCGCTGTTGAAGATTACGTGTAGAGCTCATGACGCGCAATCTTAGCACGGACCGGCCTGATTCGTCGCGTGCTGTGTGGTAGGAAATCGATAATGCTCGTCCCCATTTTTCCGCTTGATTGCGGTGTGGTACAATAGCCGCCCATTGAGTTCTGTCGCGTGCCGGCGCGTCTGGATGATTTCAAACGGTTCAGTATGAGCCAACGAAAAGGAGTATTCGCATGGCGATCGAGTCGATAAATCCAGCCTCCAACGAATTAATTCGTGAGTATCGGGAGATGTCTCACGAGGAAGTTACGCATGCTCTCAGAGCGCTGGCAGATGAGTTCGGCCGCTGGCGCAGAGTTCCGCTGCAGCAGCGTGCCGCCTGTCTTACCACTGTTGCAGAGTTGTTGCGTGCCCGCACAGACCGTTACAGCAGGATTATCACGCAGGAAATGGGAAAGCCGCTTAGAGATAGTCGAACTGAGATAGAGAAATGTGCCTGGGTATGTGAGTATTACGCCGAAAACGGCGCATTGTTTCTTGCGGAGGAGGTAGTCGAGACCGAGGCGACGGAAAGCCTGATCGCATATCAACCGCTAGGGACTGTACTTGCCGTCATGCCGTGGAACTTCCCGTTTTGGCAGTTCTTTCGTTTCGGCGCCGCGGCACTCATCGCGGGCAATACCGTGGCACTTAAACATTCTTCGAACGTTACCGGCTGTGCGCTCGCGATCGAACAGGTATTAGGCGATGCCGGATTCTCCGAAGACGTTTTCCGCGTGTTGGTGGTCGGCGGACGGAGGATCGCCGAGATCATCGAGCGGCCGGAGATTTCAGCGGCGACGCTTACCGGGAGTACACCGGCGGGGCGCAGTCTGGCCGAGGCCTGTGGGCGCAACCTGAAGAAATGCGTGCTTGAGCTCGGTGGCAGCGACCCGTATGTTGTTCTCGAAGACGCTGACCTCGACCATGCAGTATCGAGTTGTGTAACTGCACGGATAGTCAACTCGGGACAGAGCTGTATAGCCGGCAAACGTTTCATCGTGGTGGAACCGGTGGCCGACGAGTTCGAACGACGTTTTGTGGAAGCTATGGCCGAACAGACAGTCGGTGATCCTATGGACGAGGACACTGCAATCGGTCCGCTGGCGAGCGTCGGCCTCCGGAATGAACTACACGACCAGGTGGAACGCAGTATTCGTGGCGGTGCGGTATGTCTGGCAGGCGGCGAGGTTCCGGAGGGACCCGGGGCGTACTATCCGGCGACAGTGCTGACAAGTGTGGCGGCCGGTATGCCGGCCTATGAGGAGGAGCTGTTCGGCCCGGTAGCGGCGATCATCAGAGTCAAAGACGAGGCCGAGGCGATCAAGGTAGCAAACGATACATTCTTCGGCCTCGGTGGAGCGGTTTTCACCACGGACCTCGATCGTGGGAAACGGATTGCGCGCGATGAGATCGAAGCCGGATGCGTGTTCGTCAACGAGTTCGTGCGCTCAGATCCGCGCATGCCGTTCGGCGGTGTAAAAAGCAGCGGCTATGGCCGCGAGTTGTCGTACTACGGTATCAGAGAGTTCGTCAATGTCAAGACCGTCTGGGTAAGCGACCGCCGAACCGTGCTTGCGTGACGGTAGTAATCGTGCGACAATTATCGTAGCCGTGACGCAGACGGGGGTTGTCACGGAACGGGTCAGACCGCCCATCCGGTCAGTGCGGCACGGGCGCGCCGGCTGGATAGCAAACGGTTGTGATCGGCTTGCTGATACTGGTTTACGGGGGTAGTGATGTATCGTGTTC
>PUNW01000395.1 GCA_003552665.1 Spirochaetaceae bacterium
CCCCAGGTCGCGCTCTTCATCGATGACCGCCGTGGCCCAGTTGAAGAGCTGATGCAGGTCACCGGGGTTGAGGCACGCGGCGCGGCGGAGCTTGTGGAACCGAGCGCGGACGGGCTGTATCGTGAGCTGTACCTCGCGAAGTACCCGGCAATGCGGGAGTTCGTGGATGCGCCCGCCAACGCAATCGTGAAGATCGCGGTTGAGCGCTATGATGTCGTTGAGCGCTTCCAACACGTGATGGTGCTTGAGCCTGCCGATGAGTGAGAGAATAAAGCAGTCCGAAGAGCATAACCACGAGCGCATTCCGGCCCGGCTCCTGTTTGAGTACTTGGAGGAGACCGTGCTCGGCGCCCGGCTCGCGCACCTCTTGGAAAGCCGCGCGCTTATGATCTCCGGCGCAGAACAGATCTGGGCCTTTGAGATCGAGGTCGAGCACTTGTTCTTGCGGACTATGCTGCCGGAGCACATCGAGCGCGAGTTGCTGGAGCTGCTCGACCGTGTCGGCGAGACGCGGTTGATCCGTGTTCCGTTACCGCCGCCGAACGCTGCGAACCGCTACGAGCTGCTCGGGGTGGGAACGCAGGCCGCGGCGCTGCGCTCAATTCAAACCGCCTGGGCAAGAGTCTGGACCACCGTGGCACTGCAACGGTTGGGTGGGGGGAGCGTATCGGCGGCCCCGTCCCGAGAGGAGCTTAAGAACGCCGAGCCGGAGCTCGTAACAGTCGCCTCAGCCGCTGAGCAGAGCAACGGAGCCGGTGCGGAACCAAACGGGGAAGCCCGCGCGGAAGCCGGCGTGGAACCAAGCGCGGAATCCGGCGCGCCGTTTGCCCTCCGTTATGTCCCGCTTCCCGGCCATGAGCCGGTCGAGGTAACTGCCGAGCTGCTCGAGACCTTAGTGCAGGAGCTCGAGGAGCATGCCGACAAGCGGGAGCGGCGCGCCCCCCCTGAGCGGCGAGCCTTGCTCCGCCATACTCCGGCGCTCGCGCGATACCTGCTCGGACTGGCGTACAATCGAGCAGTGGTCCCCGCGGATCCGTTCGCCTTTCTGGGCTTGATTAGTGACACACATACCGAGGCGGAGCATCTTCGCGAAGCGTACCTTGCAGCAACGCAGGCGAGCGGCTACGAGAACAGTGAACGGCTTCCGCAGCTCGCCGAAAAGGCCTACCGCATTGAGCGCCGACTCTCCGAAACCGGCATGGGAGAGGAAGGGCAAGACGATTCGGCTCGCCCCCGCGAGCTGTCGCATGCGACACCTGAGCAGGCGCTTTCGGCTCAGCAGCTCGTAGGATTTGCGAGCGCGCCGGGCCGGGCGCGCGGGGTTGTGGCCCGGATCATCCCGAGCCAAACCGCCGGCTCCGACCAAGGTGCGCGCAAGATGGAGCGCCCGGCCACATCAGGGCGCCCGCTTGCGGCAGAGAACACAGCGACGGCAGGGCACCCGATTACAGCAGCAGGCGATCGTGTAGTGGTCTGCACGCGCCTCACCGTGCCGGTTTTACGGTACGTACTCGGCCTCGGCGACTCCGGCAGCCCCGGCGGACGAACGGTCGCCGTCCTCGAGCAGACCGGAAGCCCGCTCGGGCTTGGAGCACTGCTCGCGCGCGAGCAGCGGATACCGTGCGTCTCGAGCATCCCGGACCTTGGCCGTCTGGAAGACGGGATCGCCGTGACAGTCGACGGCGACACCGGCCTGGTGACCGCGCTACAGACCGGCCCGGCTCGGCAGGCCTGACGTCACAAACGCAACAACTGCAACACAGCTTCGGCGGCGTAGGCCGGGCCGCGCTCGCGTACCTGCCGGCTGAGCTCGCCGAGCGCCGCGACCGCGGAGCTTGAGCGCGCGAGCGTGACTGCGTCCCGAACCCCGGCTTCACTGACTGCGTTTGGGTTGAGCACCGCGCCGAAGCCGTGTCGCTCAAGATCCGCGGCAACGTTGAACTGATCGCTCGAAAACGGCATCACGATCATCGGCACCCCGTAATACAAAGCCTCGGTGAGCGAGCTCACCCCGCCGTGATGCACGAACAGCTCGGCTTCCCGCAGCAACTCCCGTTGGGGAAGAAAAGGCTCGATTATCGTGGGAGGAGCAATTCGTTCGCGCAGCGCCTCGGCATGCTCGCCTGCGCCGATCGCAAGCGTTGCCTCCGGGTACAGCGCCCGCAAGCTCTCGCCCAGCGTGATCAGCACGTCATCGCGGGCAGCTAGGAAGGTGCCGAGCGCAACCACGATGCGCCGCGGCGGCACCGAGCGCTCGACGGCCGCGTCGCCCCATGCACCGACGGCTGCTTTGCCCCCAGCAGGGCCTGCGTCGCCCCATGCACCGACGGCTGCACTGGACGGCGGCTTGAAGCAGTAACCGCAGAACAGGCGCCGAGCGCCGGCAGAAGCCCCGGCGCTTGGCCCGCCGGAACCAAGGTCGCGATACTCGGGAAGCTCCGGATAGTTGTGAACGACCAACTCCGCTGAGGCGGCACGGAACGCGTTCTCGACCCGCCGGCCGAACGGCTCAAGCAGCATGTTGAACCGAGCGGTGAACTCGCGCTCGAGCGCCAGAGCCTCAGCCTGCAGGGTTATGAGCTCGTCACTCGCGACTGACACCACGCTCGGCCACTGCGGAGGAACGCTGTACACCACGTTGCGCGGCGGAACACTGAGCGGATGCGGCGGACAGAATGTGACGAAACGCAGCCCATGCGCGAGCAATGCGAGCGTCACCCCGTACGAAAGCTGATCGACGATCCAGAGGTCGGGCTCGAGCTCCCGGTTGAGCTCCCGAATGCGGTCGATAAGCTCCTCCGGGTTCGCGAGCATATCGTCGAGCCGATGCCGGTTCTGAGCACGAAGCGTCGCCACCGGCCCGGCCCGCGTGGCATCGAGAAACTCCTGCAGGCGCCGGCGTTCGCGCTCGGCCTGTCGCGTGCTGCTCGCTTGCCCGGTATTGGCGTTGCGGTTGATGTTGATCTCGCAGAAACGCAACCCCAGGTTTGCAACCTCGCCCTCAAAGGCCCGGCTACACCCAAGGTATGTCACCGCACCGGTATCGCGGAGCGCCACAGCAAGCGCCGACAGCGGTTGGAAATGCGAGTAGAACGGTGGGGAGAGGACGACAATTTTCACGAATCGAGCCCCAGTTGTGAGTATCTGCTGCCGGCCAGCATTACAGCATCATAGGCGCTCGGTGATGCCTGTGCAACTACTCGGAACCAGCAGGCCCGGGACCGTTAGTCCGCCCGGATGTGAGGAACGCCTGAAACCGCTGCGAAAAGCTGCAAAGCGCTTGCCGCACAAGAGACAAGGTTCTACCTTTACTAGAGAAGAACAAACTCGTGCTTTTGCGCTTTCTTGCCTCCACCGCGAAAGCTGAACTATCAGCGCCAATTAAGCTAACTTAATTCCTCATCTTTTGGGCAGCGAGCACACGGATGCGACCCATCCGCAGCTTTACATAACACGGCGCGATACACGCGCCGGTCGACTAGTACCGATAGGAGGTGTAGTCACCATGTTATTGAAAAGCTTTTCGCTCACGTCCGCAGTCTTTCGGACCGCGCCCTATTTCCTCGTCCAGCGCCGCCTTATCCGACAGTGGATCACCAACTACGTCAAGCATCTGCTGCGTGATTCGATTGAAACCCGTCAGGACGAGTTCCCCCACCAGGTGTGGCGCGACAAGGCGACCGCTCTATTGGGTCTCGTTCACACGGTTGAACAGGCGGATATGGAGGGGCGCATTTCGCCGCAGGTGTTCAAGCGCGTAGTCGATACCCTACTCGTCAACTCGATCCTGACCAATGAAGTCACCGATTACGACCTTACGCTTGAGCAGCGCAATCCGTTCACCGTTCTGGTGAGCCCCACTCGTGTCTGTAATCTGCGGTGCTCAGGGTGTTATGCGGCTACTGAGAATGCACCCCAGGAGCACCTCGCTTTCCACACCTTCGAGCGCATCATCAGCGATAAGCGCAAACTGTGGGGATCCTGCTTCACCGCCGTATCAGGCGGCGAGCCTTTCCTGTGGCAGAGCAACGGAAAAGGGCTGCTCGACCTCGCGGAGCGACATCCGGATGAGTACTTTCTCGTCTACACCAATGGAACCCTGATCGATGACAACACCGCCGCACGAATGGAATGGCTCGGCAATGTCACGCCCGCAATCTCGGTTGAAGGATTCGAACGCGAAACCGATGCCCGACGCGGCGATGGAGTACACCGCAAGATACGCGAGGCGTGCGAGCGCCTGCGCCACTATGGCGTCCCGTTCGGGATCTCGGTGACCGCCACGAAGGACAACTGGGAAGCGATAACCAGTGACGAGTTCGTCGATTACTACTTCTACGAAGAGGGTGCTTTCTACGGGTGGATCTTTCAGTACATGCCGATCGGAGAATCGCCGGACCTCAGCCTTATGGTTCCGCCGGAGCAACGGTTGGAGATGTGGAGCCGTTCGTGGGATCTGATGCGCCGCAAGCAGGTCTTCTATGCCGACTTCTGGAACAGCGCCACCGCTTCGAGCGGTTGCATTTCCGCCGGCCGGCCGCACGGCTACTTTCACATCATCAGCAACGGCGACATCACACCGTGCGTGTTCATGCCGTACGCTGCGGTCAACATCTACGACATCTATAAGCAAGGCGGCTCGCTCAACGACGTGTTCAGGACACAGCTGTTCAAGCGCATCCGCGAGTTCCAGGACAATTACGCCTATGCGCAGTCCGACGAAGACGTCGGCAACTGGCTTTGTCCGTGTCCCACGCGAGACCACCACGACCTCTTCCACCAGATCCTCAAGGACACGCAGCCGAAGCCGATCGACGAGGGCGCCGAGATCGCGATGCGGGACCCGAGCTACATCAACGGCATGATCGAGTATGGTCGCCGCCTGTACTCCCTGACTCAACCCATCTGGGAACGGCGCTATCGCAGCTCGTCACCTGTTGCCGGCGACTCTGCAGGCAAGGCATCCGAAAACACGAACGAGGCGAGCGTTCGGGAGTAATCGGCTTTCCGGCAGCAGGAGAGTGGGCCGGGAGGCCGGGCTTGCTGCCGGCACCCGGCACGGCCCCGCCCCACCGCGACCCGGATATAACTCCGAAGCCGCGTTCAGCGCTGTGCCTCGGTTGCCTCGTCCGGGGTCGCCTCGTCCGGTTGCAGCTCCGCGCGCCTGCCATTCTCCCCTCTTTGCTCAGACGCCCGCCGATGCCGCAGCATACGGTCATGCAGCCGCTGCGCCTGGAGGCAAAAGGCCTCGAGCTTCGCCTCGATCAACTGCGGATAGGGCGAGCCGTCGGTCTCTATCGAGAGGAACGGCAAGTGCTCCATTCCGTCAAGCACACTCTGTAGCTCATCACTCTGTTTGTGCTGTTTGTGACCGTTGCGTC
>PUNW01000193.1 GCA_003552665.1 Spirochaetaceae bacterium
ACGGATGGGCGAGCAAAGGATAGACATAGTGGTGGCTCCGGATCGCGACCACCCTATGCTTGCCCTTGCAATTGAGGAGGGTGTACCGCTTGGCGAGAAAAACCCCGTCGGTTGAGCTCCTCAAAGTAGTACGATCGGTACGAGAACCTTACCTCCCGTTATGCGCGTGTAGCAGATCTCATCCTGCACAAGGTTCTGCGCAGCGTCGACGCCGTTGAGCTTATGGAGCCCGGGTCGATTATGGACACCGCCAATCGCGCCGTGGCGCGAGGTCTTGTGGAATCGGTTGAGACTCTCCGGGGCTTTTAGGACCTTCGAAATGACATCGCACACGAAGATCTCGATTACGGTCAAGCTCTGATTCTGATTGAAAGGTGATGGCCGTCTCAGACACAAAAAACCCCGCAGCAGCCAGAACGGCCGGCGGGGTTCCTTTAGCAGGGGCAGGACTCGAACCTGCGACCTCCGGGTTATGAGAACGCCAAAAGCCGTTCTCCGACGTTCCTATATGTGCCTAAGTGTAGCTGCTATCTGCAGTTAAGTCAAGCACATGCTGTATAGCTGTTCCAATATGTTCCCGCGTGTAGACTACGAAAGCGCCTGTTTTCTGTACTTCGCTATCTGTCGATACCTGCGGTGACCCCCCCTGGGCGCGCCGAGCCCCGGCAGTGGGTTTCCATATATAGAATATCGCCGATGTAGGGTGGTTACGAGGTTTCCCCCGATTCCGGGGAATATCCGATGTAGTCCCGTTCCGAACACGCCGCTGTGACATAGACCGCCTTGAGGAGCCGTGATAGGATAGCCGTATGGATGTCTTTCTTGTATTGCTTTTGCTGTCAGTTGCAGCCTTCCTGATCGGGATAGTGCGTCCGAAGACGGTTATGCCGTGGACGAGCTCGCCAACCCGCGGGAAGGTTGCGGCTATCTTTCTCTCGGCTACCGTGGTGTTTTTTGTTCTTTTCGGGGTCACAGTTCCCGATGATGATGACGCCATAGCAGACGCAGCCGATGAGGTTGAAGTCGCGGAGGAACCTGAGCCGGAGCCTGAACGTGAACCTGAACCCGAGCCGGAACCTGAGCCTGAGCCGGAGCCGGAGCCGGAGCCTGACGGCGCTCATCTTACCCAGGAACAACTCGACGAAATCGCCGCCAGACTTGAGTACGAATTCGAAGAGGAGTATGAGTTATTCGGCGAGGAGTACAAGCTCCATTCCATTGAGTTTGATCCCGAGCGGGAGCAACTGAACGTAACTGTTGACTATCAGGTTGATCCGGTGCTTACGGCTGAACAATTAGTGGAGACGAACGAAGGCTGGACATGGCTGTTAGCTGAAGCGACGCCGGAAGTCGCCGAACAAAACATCAGTGTCCGTGTTATGGCGGTAACAAAAATTGGGGATGACGAGTTTATTCCTTGGGGGACGACACGATACTTTTACCCGCGCCCATCGTATGAGTTTACAGAAGGGCTCGGGTTTCAGTTGTTCGATTAGCTGCTTAGTTTTCTGGTTCTGATTCGCGGGGCTTCGGATCCGTGAAAGGTAACACCCTGCGGATTCGGGCGCCGGTCCCCCGGGATCCAACAGCACCGGCGCCAGCAGCCGCAGCTAAGCCTCGATTGACTCGCCGTCTTTCTGCAAGTCTGCTGTGGCGGGCTTGAGAATAGCAGCGGTTGTTTCGAGTTGTGCGGGGGCTCCAGCCCACGTTAAGCGCAATAGCAGTATCGCGCGATCGCCTTCCGAGAAACCCCACTTGCCAATGCACACCGCCGACGAAAAAGTGAACCCGACCAGAATCACGGCACCCCGCGAATGACCGTAATGTCTTACAGCCGAGCGGACAGTCAAAACCACCTACGACGGTCCCGGTGCGAGAACAGCATAAACTCCATCCGCACCGGGTTCAGGGTCAGGGAAAACCGCGCCCGCCCTCGGCCGAGGCGCAGCTCAGCATTTCGCACACCATCTCCATGCAGTAGCTCGTGCGCCGCGGCGATAACCTTAGCCTTGCTACGCTCCGGCAGCGTGTACGGATCCGTGATAGTCAATCCGTGCCGCTCGAATAGCTCGAGCACACGCTCCGGGTGCGCCTTCACTTCGTCGAGTTGCTGATGCAGCTCCTCATCGGCGAGGATCTCCTCGCCGCCAACAGTCACCGCGTGTAGTGTTTCCACAGTTATACCCTCCAAGAGAAGCCCAGCCGGGCGCCGCTTAAGCCCCCGCTACTTGCCAAATGTAGCATCGGCGCTGCCGGCCGGGCGAGAATTACAGTGTTCTTCGCGGCGCCGGCCTCGGTATTTCGGACTGCATACGCTGCACAAGCCCGGCCACGTAATCCAGCCTGTTTTCTTCCGTTGCCTTGTCGAGCCGCTTTCGGAGCTCGGCAACATCAACGGTATGCGCCCGCGGATCCCGGTCCTTCGGCAACATCAACGAGCTGTGGTCCCCGGCGAGGCTTACAAGTGCGCGTACCGGATCCGCGCCGAAAACCAGATCGGCCGCATCGCCGCTGTGGCGCTCGAGCTCGCACAACCGGTTCCAGGCTTCGGCAAACTGCAGTATCGCGGCTTTCGCGGCCCGTGCTTTCTCGGCAGCCGTGGCGGTTTCACGCTCGGCGCGCTCGCGCCGGCGCGCTTCTTGGCGGGTTTCGCGGTCCTCGGTCGTCATTGTGTCAGTCATAGTCAGCCTCCGTTTTTTCCGTTCTTGCGGCCGAAGGTTTTCTCTTTCATGTCCGAAATAATTTCGTCGATATCGGCGTGCGTGCGCGCAACATGACCATGCGTGCGCTTTTTGACACGCTCCCGATCGGCAGTGTCGAATCCAAGGCCTTTGAGATAAGCCTCTTCGTCCATCTGTTTAATGCCTGCAAGCAGTCTCTCGCCTTCGGGTGTGCGGTAATCACACTGCTCAAGCAGCGCCGCTGCGCTGCCGCCTTTCCGGGCGGTAGCGATAACCTCGTTCGATTTCACCTCCCTGCTGCCGATGAAACCATAAGTGATTTCCTCGCGCTTTCCGGCATTTCCGGCGCCGGCTGCCGTTTCGTTTTCCTGTGCCATATTCTGGCCCCCTCTTGTGCCGGTCGTGCCGGCTTTGTTTTGCGCCGCGGCCGACGGCCCGGCGGTGTCGAGCACACGCCTCGCGCGCGCCACTGTGGACGGAGCGTAGCCCCGTGGATCATTAAGAATCCGTCGCGCTGATTGTTCAGTCATATGTTTTCTCCCTCTCTTTCGTTGTTTTTGCGGCAGGAGCCCGCTCGCTCGTTCGTCTGTCCATCCGCGCCAACGGCGCGGTCACCCTGAGTGCGGCGCGGCTCGGGTTCCACTCGATTATTCCCACCGGCGGTGCCGGCGGTTTTCCCATACCCATCTGCGAACGCATCCAGCGCGCCGGTTTCGTCGAACAGCCCGCTCGGAATGGTCCGCAATTCGGCCGTGTACCATGCGTCGGAGCCCATCGGCCGAAAGCGCCAAGGCTCCGCGGTGCAGTCCAGCTCGCCGGGTGTTCGGCACGAAACAATTTCCGGCTCGCTATCGTGGCGATCGGCGAACACGTGAAGCAACGCACCGCGATACACCTTGTGTTGGTCCACAAATCCAATTTCGTAGCCCCAGCTCGGCGAATCCCCACCGAAGGTGAACCGCCGGCCAGCAATTTCCACCGTGGCGGGCTCGTTTTCCTCCCGGTGCTCCACCGGGCGCCGATAGGGCGCGTTGCCGTCTATCCTTGGCGGCCGCGGTGCGGTGAGAAACGCCTTCACGTCCGGCGCCTCCGGGTCGAATCTCCCGTCCGCCTCCGGCGTAATCCGCCCCTCCCGTTTTGCTGTGCTAACCGCTTGGCGCGAACAGTTCGCTCGCCGTGCGAGCTCGCTTCCGTTAATCTTATCCATGTCAATCCCCTCGCTTTACATTCGCCACTGTGTCAACTTGTTCAAAACCTGAACAGCCGCGAATCTTCGCGCGCCACCACACACAGCGCGTCGGAACGTCTATACGGGACAGTACCTTTACTTTCTCCATACTATCCATCCGCTATGGTGTCGAGATACTGCTGCAACTGCCGCGCTGCGGCATCGAATGAAAGTTCAAACTCGACTAAGCGCCGGGCTATCTTCTCACTCACTTGGTGCGCTGAAACCAGCGCGATCGCATACTCGGAGCGCTTGCCCCAGTCCTGACAATGGCTGATTCTTCGCGTCCTGCCGGGCTCGGGCGTGGCGTGGTAATGCTCCGAGCCACAAAAAACGCATTTGACTACCACCCTCCCATGCGGGAGTTGGAACCCCCGTACAGTCGGTACTCGATCCTTGGTGCTGCTGCCTTGTGCTTGCCGTGCTGTCGTTTCCATAAAACCTCCAATCATTAAGTCTTGTTGGTGCATCGATGCACCGGTTGCACTGCACTCCCCATAAATCAAATAATCCCCCGTATCAGAGCAAACTTTGGTGAAGTGCACTGCAATCGCTGCACCTGTGCATCAGAATGGAACATCATCATCCTTCCCAATCCCCACCCAGTAGAATCCGGCTGATAGTTTCTTCCGTTGAAACCCTCTTTCTTCAAGCGCTTCGCGCCATGCTCTCCCGGTGAATGGACGCTCGCCTTGTTCGTCGCACCACTTCTCGTAAAGTTCTCGTAGTTCAGATGCCTTGATTTGCTGGAACTCACCCAGGCGACAGCGTTCCTGGAGGAATGCACCGAGGATGTCTTCTTTCGCCTGATATTCGGCAGTTGCCGCTTCGATCGTCGGGAAGTTGCCCCAACCGTGTTTGATGTACGCGCGTGCGCCGACGAGGAGCCAGTGGAGAATGGCGGGGCCATCAATCTCAAGAAGGCGTTCCTTGAATCGGGGGTCCCGATCGGCCTCCGGTATGGTGTAGTCGAACGGCAACAGCCACACCCGACGCCATACACCAAGGTCACGCCCGAGGATGCGTGGTTTATGATTGGTTGATATCATCAGTGTGAACACGGGTGTGAACGAAAATTGGCGGCCATGCTTGTGGCTCGCGGAGACCACCCCACCTCCGGTAAGTTCCTTGAAGCGCCCCTCATCAATGCGTCCGTTGAAAGTCGGCTCAGATGTTCGCAGGTATCGAATGCCTCGCAGGGATGCAATGTCTTCCGCATGGCCGCTGCTACGATGCTGTTCCATTAGCGATTGCACCGAGCATGTGCCAGCGTACTCACCCAGGGTAAGTCCTGACGTTTCTATCGTGGTGTCTTTGAGATTTGCACCACTGCCGAAATTGATAGCAGCCTTGTCCTTATTCGAGAGCCCCAGAGCGCCGGATCCACAGATCCGCTGCAGAGCTTGTTTCCAGTCGTCACGGCTACAGCTTGCCTGCTGGAGCACGGTTGGCCAAAGTTCGCCGTCGCGGGCCTCTGGCGTGAACCTCGTGCGCTTGGTGATCATGTCTTCAGCCCGATGCGGTCGCAGCCGGAGGTCTGGGTTACGCACGTCGATGACTCCGCCTGGCGTGTTGATCAGATAACCGCAGCGGTCGTATTCGGTGATCGTCGTGGCGATTCGAGGATCTGCTGCAGCGAGGTAGAGCATGGCGCGAATGCCTGCAGCGCTCCGCGAACGTTGGACAAACTTTGATGCGTCCCGTAGCTCTCGCGGATCGGCGTGCCCCAGCCACTGCTGGCGCAGTTTGGCGACAAACTTTGCAAGCTCCGGAGACACACCCCAGGCATCGGCAACCCATCTCGTTCTGTCGTAGAGTCTCCACTCCCGGTTGACCGCCTCATGACGTACCCAGGCGCCGAACAGGTCCACAAACAGCGCCGCGTTATCATCGTCGCTAAAGTCGTACGATTTGGGATCCAGCTTGAAGCTTCCCGCCTGCGCCGCCTCGAGAATGGGCTCGATGATCTCTACTGCCGGCGGCCGTGTAATAGACGCTGGAGGGTCGCTTGTGCTATCATTCAGCATGATGCGGTTGCCGTGCCGCGTGCTGTCGTTTTCGTCCCCCCGTTGGTTGCTGCCCTCGGGGGGATTCTTGTAATCAACCCTCATCGTTGTGAACCTTCACCTTGATGCTTTCCGATCGTTCAACCCTCGTTATTTTGCCGTCATGCACAGTCAGCTCCACCGCAATAGCACCGTATTCGATATGCCTGAGACGCGCCTCGAGCCACCTTGCAGCCTCGAGCACGGCAGGCGATAGCGCCGGCTTAGTCGGCGTCGAGTCCATGCTTGCCCGGTCCTGCGATGGTGACACGCGGGCCTCGGTGGTGCTTTTCAACCCACGCTTGAAGTTCGCGCTCGCGGAAGGCAACACGACCACCTGGTAGCTTTATATGCGGTATCGCCGCCCGCATCACCAGCTTCCGCAAGTAGGCTTCGCAGTACGGAAGGACCCTCCGCTCGGCGACCTCCTTGTACGAAAGCAACCTACCGTTTGTGTCTTTTAAAGTTTCCATGTTCCATAGTGTACCGTGTAATTCCTTACAACGCCACACTTTGCAAAGCTCAAAGGGGGTCAAAAGGTGGGTAAAAAGGTGGGTATTTTACGTATGTCGGCTATTTCACGAGCGACTGCTTTTTGATGATAGCTCGTACCGCTTCGATCGCGCTTGTTGCCGTTTCTCTATCGAGTTTTGGCGGGTCGGTGTTCGTGCTGGGTTTTTTGCTTAAAACCCGTGCGGTAAGTCCGAACCATGCGGCGTAATCCTTTAGTGATAGCCGAGCTTCGCGTAAGCCTGATTGTGCCCATATCCAGTGAAGCGCCCGCTTCTTAATGATAGGCTGCAGCCGCCCCCCGTCATGCTTCGCTACTCCGGCTTGCACCAAAGCCTCCCGGATCCGGGAGAAGATACCACTTGGTTGCTCTGCTTCGCTGTCGGCTGCGCGCTCACGTTCAAGCGCAAAGGTCCTGCGGCGCTCCCAGTGCTCCCGCTCCCATTGCAATGCGGCCGCCATGCCATGCCGCTGCTGAGGTGTGCGAGTGCGTTTGAGGTGCTCGACCTCAGTCTGAAGCCTATCTATCTTGGTGCGCTCATCGGCTCGCCGGCGGGCGTCCTGGTAGGTTTCGTCACCTTCCGGTACGGCCGGGTGTGGGTTTTTCTGATTGTTGGCCATTGCAGCACCTCCCGTAAGTGCTCTCCCGGATCGTGAAGGGTAACGGAAGCCCGGCCGGGATAACCGGGCTTGTCGCACGCGGCGGCCAAACCGCGTGCTATCCGCTACCCACAATATACCATACCCTCACGTCGTCCGGCTCAGGGGACAACTCCCCACGATCGCATATTGCCGTATCTCCGCGCCTCAGCCGGCTTGCACCGGGTGAAGTCCCCGAGCTCGGCATCCCACCGCCACCAGCCGGATCGGCGGCGCACCGCGACCAGCTCCCCCGCGGCGATCGCATCCACGTCCCGGACACCCGGAGGGACTGCAAATACAGCCTGGTCCCCGGCGCCGGCGCGCCGGACCTTGCGCAGCGTCATTGTTGGCGTGCTCATCCGGTTGCCCCCTCAGAGCGCTTGAACGGGAGCACGTTCCCGAAGGCCTCGCGCACCGCATCGCTGGCGCTCTCCCAGTGGCGGAGCTGCTTGTGCTTCGCGTAGTGCTCGGCCATTTCGGCGCTGCGGTGTCCTGTTGCCAGGCGAACAGCTCGCATCTCGATACGGTCGGCAAGGTGAGTAGTGTAGAGGTGTCGCCACGAATGAAACGCAACCCCGCGCTCGCGGAACACCTCAAGTGCTGCCTTGCGCTTCTCCTCATCCGCACGATCGGCTTTGGGTAGAGACATATCAGTAAGCGCCCGTAGTAGGCCTTTGCGGAGCACTTCACCGTCACACGGTCGATCCGGGGTATGATGGTAGAACAAAAACCCGTCTTGGCTATGCGGGTTTTTCGCGGCGAGTTCGAGTAGTTCCTTGCGCACCGCAGGGAGTAGGGGCACCTCCCGGGCCTCGCCGTTCTTCGGCGCCTTCAACCCGTCGGCAAAACTCCAACTGTGGCGAATGTGAAGGCGATCGGTTCCGATGTCCTGCCGGCGCAGCGCCAGGACCTCCGCGGAGCGTAATCCGCACGTCATAGCGACAAGGTTCCCCACCCGTGCCCTCTGGTCGCTCCATTCAACGGAAAATACTCGCTGGGCCTCATCAGGGGTGAGGATGCCGCGCTTTGCCGCTTTGCCTGAAAACTTACGTAGCCCCTCGGCGGGGTTATCATTGAGAACACCTTGCTCAGTCGCCCAGGCGAAGGCTACGGTCCCCGCGGCGAGGATCATATTCACGGTTTTCGGTGCAAGGGCCTTCTCACGTAGCCACATAGAGAAGTCGCGTAGTTTCTGGCGGTCCACGTCGCAGAGACGGGTGTCTGCAAAATACTTCCGCCAGTGCTTCAAACGGCTTGTGTTCTCGTAGCAGTGCCGGCGACCGATCGAGTGCCCGTAGCTCAGCTTCTCGCGCACGTACTCGCTGTTGTCGTAATCCCAGAATCTCTCCAGGAAAGCCGTCAGTAGCTCGCTCTCCGGGCCTTCGGTTGTGATGGTGGCTGAGGCGATAGCGCCACGGTCCGTGAGAGCGGATATGATGCGCCTGGTATCGTTCTCGGTCAGGTTTTCAGCCTCGCGGATCGCGGTCACGATCCGATCGGCTGTGAATAGCTGCGACGGTGGACGGCGGGTGATCTTGGTACGGGTGCGATGCTCCGGGATCCCGTCGCGTAACCACTCGGCTACGACAAGCAGTGCTTCGCTTTCCTCATCGCATCCCGTTGACTTAGGGTAGGTGTAGCGCCCCGTCTCGGGATCCTTGATCTGTGCGAAGTAGTACGGTCGGCCTTTGCGTCGAAAAAGAGAAAACCGGCGGCCCATAACTCCCTCCCGACAGTGACGGCTATCTGCCATCTATCTGTCATCGGAATAGTTTCTGGAACGCCGGTTTTCCGGTAGTTCGCTAAATCCCTACACCGTAGGGCTTTGTGTTTAGCAGGGGCAGGACTCGAACCTGCGACCTCCGGGTTATGAGCCCGACGAGCTGCCAACTGCTCTACCCTGCGTCGTTGTACGGGTAAATTACACAATCGCCGCGAAAGCGTCAAGGGGTAGAGAACACGGCCGGGGCACGGGCGGACCGGCGAATTACGCACTTGGCTCACGGAAGCTGACTCGCGGAAGCCCAGCTCGCGGAGGCGGGTCAGCTGTCAGGGTAGGCCCGGGTGCGCCGCCCCGGGAGACGGAACTGCACGGCGCGATTATAGCGCGACCAGGCGATGAGGGCAGCCAGCACCGGCACCAGCGGTGCCCACAGCGCAGCAAGCCCGCCGAGATCTATCAACAGGTTGTAAGCTCCGTGAAGCAAGATGGCGCAGACCACCCAGGGCAGCATACCGCCGTAGCGGTAGGCGACGAGCGCGATGCCGTAGCCTGAGATCGCGGCGGCGGCCACGTGCAGCAGTCCGGCGGTGATCAGCCTGAGGCCGAGCACGCGCGGCATATCGATCAGGTAGAGGCTGTTTTCCACGAAGGCGAAGCCCGCGCCGGCGGCCGCGCCGGCGAGCACGATCACGCGCGCGGTGAGGTTGGAGCGGTGAACGCGCACGACCAAGGCAAGCGCAGCGAGCTTGCTGAGCTCCTCTATCCCGGCTGAGAGACCGAAACTGCGCCACAGCAAGCGCGTCACGCCTGCGGGATGTGAGGAGCCCGGCAGGTGCGAGCCGGGAAGGTGCGTGGTGAGAAACACCGCGGCTGCCAGTGCGGCAACGGCGGGCAGAATCGCCGGTATACCGGCGAAAAAGCCGTGAGTGACGATGCGCGGATTGCTTTCGCCCAGAATTGCCGCCCGGCGGAAGGCTGCCAGCAAAGCTAACGGCGGGCCGTAGGCAAGCAGTATATTTGCCGGGGCGACGAACATCATGAGGCTCAGCCCATCCGTTTCCGCAGGGCTTCGAGCCCGGAGACTACCATGTGGTTCTGCTCATCGGTGCCGATTGTGATGCGCAGCGCGTGCGGCAGACCGAACGAGCCGAGGGTGCGCACCGATACGCCGTGCTGATGCAGCACCTCGAATGCGAGCTCAGCAGGCCCCTGCAGCTGCACGCAGATGAAGTTCCCCTCGGTGGGGTAGAACTCGTACCCGATTCGTTGCAGCTCGGCATACATCAGCTTCTTCCCGGCGCGGTTGGTCTCGAGCGAACGCTGAATGAACTGCTCATCATGCAGCGCGGCGAGCCCACCGGTCTGCGCAAGGTTCCCGACGCTGAAAGGCTGCTTCACCCGCGCAAGCGCATCGATCACCTCCGGATGGCCGAAGCCGTAGCCGAGGCGAAGCCCCGCGAGGCCGTAGATCTTGGAGTAGGTGCGAAGGACAAGCAGGTTTGGGAAGCGATCGAGCAGTTGTGTGCCATCGGGAAAGTCGCGCGCTTCGGCGTAATCGGCGTACGCCTCATCGAGCACTACGAGGACGTGCGGCGGCAACATGCGCATCAGCTCCACCAGGTCAGTCTCGGTAATGTAGCGACCGGTAGGGTTGTTCGGATTGCAGAGAAAGAACAGTCGCGTATGCGCATCTACCCGCTGGCGCATGGCTTCCAGGTTGAAACAGCCGTCGGGCATCGCCGCCACCCGCACCTCGCCGCCGAACACGCGGGTGACGAATGCGTACTGCGAGAAGGTATGCGCGCCGACGATTGCGTTCATGCCCGGGTCTACGTAGGCGCCGGCGGCGAGCATCATAAGCTCATCCGAGCCGTTGCCGACCAGCACCTCATCAGGTGAGACGTTAAAACGCTCGGCGAGCGCCTCGCGTAACGTTAGAGCGCTGCCGTCAGGATAGCGTTCGAGCCCGGCGATCGCAGCCTGAACGGCTTCCATCGCCCGCGGCGAAGGGCCGAGGGGGTTCTCGTTAGATGAAAGCTTGACTGTTCCCGGGATCTTCTTGCCGGGGTGGTACCGCCCGAGCGCGGCAAGCGCCGGCCGTGCACGCAGCGAGAGCTCCTCGTGCTTCACTCCGCGTCCTCGGAATCGTCTGCCTGGGCCCGGCGCTGGGCGTGTGCCTCACGCTGCTCTTTGGTGGGCGGGTTCTTCCTCAAGTACTCGTGATCTTGGGATATATCGACAATCAGGTCCTTGAGCTTCATCTCCACTGAGTGCTTGGTGGTCTTGGCGAAGATCAGATCGCGCGGATTCTCGAACAACGGTTTGACTGCCGCCATAATTCCGGCGATCTCGTCGTTCGAAAACCCGTTCATGATAATCACTTTGTTTTGCAGTTCCGGCGGTTGTTGATCCATGCGTGCTCTCCCCATGCGAATACAACGAAATTTGGTGATCGCGCGTTTGATCACTATATTATAGACAAGCACCCAGGTAAATAGAATAAGAATCACGAAGAGGACCTCTATGGATTACGGACGCATGACGGTCAAAGCGCAGGAAGCGCTGCAAAGCGCCACTTCGGTAGCACATCAATACGATCATACCAACCTCGAACTCGAGCATCTGCTGGTGGCGATGCTGCAGCAGACCGACGGGGTTATTCCTCCGTTGTTGCAGCGGCTCGGTGTCTCCCCGAGCGAGATCGAGGGCGAGCTGCGCCGCATGCTCGACAGCAAGCCCAAGGTCTACGGCGACTCGGCGCAGCTGCAGCTGTCGACCAAGCTCGGGCGCATATTGTCCAAGGCCGAGCAGCAGGCGACGCAGCTCCATGACGAGTACGTCAGTACCGAGCATATTCTCCTCTCTACCCTGGAAGAGGAAGGCAACACTACCGAGCTGCTCAAGAGTAAGGGCGTCACGCGTGATGCGATTCTCAGCGCGCTGAAGAGCATCCGCGGCAACCAGCGGGTGACCGATCAGAACCCCGAGAACCGCTATCAGGCGCTCGACAAGTACTGCATCGACCTCACCGGGCTCGCCCGGCGCGAGAAACTCGACCCGGTGATCGGCCGCGACGAGGAGATTCGCCGCGTGATGCAGGTGCTCTCGCGCCGTACCAAGAACAACCCGGTGCTGATTGGTGATCCCGGGGTCGGGAAGACCGCGATCGCTGAAGGCCTCGCACGCCGCATCGTCGAAGGCGATGTCCCGGAATCGCTCAAGGACAAGCGACTGCTGCAGCTCGACCTCGGCTCGCTGGTGGCCGGGACCAAGTTCCGCGGCGAGTTCGAGGAGCGGCTGAAGGCGGTCATCAAGGAGATCACCGAGTCCGACGGGCAGATCGTGCTCTTTATCGATGAGCTCCACACCGTGGTGGGAGCCGGCGCGGCCGAAGGAGCGGTGGATGCATCCAACCTGCTCAAGCCTGCGCTCGCACGCGGTGAGCTGCGCACCATTGGTGCCAGTACGCTCGACGAGTACCGAAAGCACATCGAGGTTGACCCGGCCTTCGAGCGCAGGTTTCAGACCGTGTTTACCGGCGAGCCGTCGGTTGAAAGTACCATCGCAATCCTCCGCGGATTGCAGGAGCGCTATGAGGTGCATCACGGTGTGCGCATCCGCGACGAAGCGCTGATAGCGGCGGCAACGCTGTCGGACCGCTACATCACCTCGCGCTTTCTGCCGGACAAGGCGATAGACCTTGTCGACGAAGCGGCGAGTCGGCTCAAGATGGAGATAGAGAGCCAGCCGACCGAGCTTGATCAGCTGGACCGCCGCATTCTGCAGCTCAATATGGAGAAGCAGGCGCTGCAGAAAGAGACTGATCCGGCTTCGCGGGAGCGGCTGGAGAACCTCAACCGCGAGCTTGAGCAGCTCGAGCAGCGGCACAATGCAATGAAGTTGCAGTGGCAGAACGAGAAGAAGGTGATTGACGAGATCCGCGAGCTCAAACAGCGCCTCGAGAATCTCAGCCGTGAAGAAGCGCAGATGGAGCGCGAAGGCAACCTCGAGCGCGCCTCTGAGATTCGCTACGGCCTGATTCCGGAAGCCAAGCGTCAGCTCGAGGCGAAGAGTAAAGAGATCGAGGAGATGCAGGGTGACCAGGCGCTGTTGCGCGAGGAGGTATCGGACGAGGACATTGCCGAGGTTGTCTCGTCCTGGACCGGGATTCCGGTCTCCAAGATGTTGGCCTCCGAGAAGGAGAAGCTGCTCGAGCTTGAGAGTATCCTCGGCCGTCGGGTAGTCGGTCAGAGTCGCGCTATTCAGGCCGTCTCGGACGCCATTCGACGCAATAAGAGCGGCATCTCGGATATCAACCGCCCGACCGGTACGTTCCTGTTCATCGGGCCCACCGGTGTGGGGAAGACCGAGACGGCAAAGACGCTCGCGGAGTTCCTGTTCGATGACGAGAAGGCACTCACCCGGATAGACATGAGCGAGTACATGGAGAAGCACAGCGTCTCGCGGCTCATCGGGGCCCCGCCCGGCTACGTCGGCTATGACCAGGGCGGTCAACTCACCGAAGTGGTCCGCCGGCGACCGTACTCGGTCATACTGTTTGACGAAATCGAGAAAGCGCATCCGGACGTATTCAATGTCTTGCTGCAGCTGCTCGACGAAGGCCGCCTGACCGATGGTCAGGGACGGGTGGTGGACTTCCGCAACACCATCATCATCATGACGAGCAACCTCGGAAGCGATCTGATTCTGCAGGCGGCCGATCTGAGCGAGATCAAGCCGCAGATCGATCAGTTGCTGCACGCCACCTTCAAGCCGGAGTTCCTCAACCGGCTCGACGAGATCATCACCTTCCATCGTCTCGGGAAGGACGAGATTCTCAAGATCGTCGATCTGGAGATCGGTCGGTTGGCGCGACGGCTCGGCGAGAAAAAGCTCACGATTGAGCTGGAGCCGGAGGCCAAACAGTACCTCGCCGATGTGGGCTTTGACCCAGCGTTCGGAGCGCGCCCGCTGAAACGCGCAATTCAGACGCATCTGCAGAACCCGATCGCAAAAGAGATCCTGAGCGGAAAGTTCCCCGACGGGAGCGCCATTCGGGTTTTGCAGGGTGCCGACGGCCTACAGTTCAGCGCCACGAGCGCAGGGGTTGAGCTCGCCGCCCAAAACGCGTAATACTGGCGCCGGGACGGCAGGCGCCTTCCTCCCGGGGGCGCGTCCGCTCCGGGGCGTGACCCTGCCGGGGGCGTCCAGCGGGGCGTTCCTTCCGGGGCGACTCGACTGCGGGCACCGAAAGCGCAAAAGGGGAGCGGCGGTGGCAAAACTCTGGCAGAAGCAGTACAAGCTTGACGAGCTCATAGAACGGTTCACGGTCGGCGAGGACTATGCTCTTGACCGGCAGTTGCTGGTGGCCGATTGCGCGGCGAGCGTGGCGCACGCGCGCATGCTGGCCGAGGCCGGGCTGATCGGTGGTGAGGAGGCAGCCGCACTCGAGCGCGAACTCGGCGCAATTGCCGGCGAGGCCGCCGAAGGGCGCTTTACGGTCTCTCGCGCAGACGAGGACGGCCACACCGCGATAGAGAACCGTCTCACTGAGCGCCTCGGCGAGCCGGGAAAGAAGATCCACACCGGGCGCTCGCGCAACGATCAGGTTATCACCGCGATCAGACTGTACCTCAAGGCGTATCTCGCCACCCTTGGCGACACCACCGGCGCGTGCGCAGAGCTGCTGTTCGACCGCGCCGAGCGTCACGCCGACCTCCCGATGGTGGGGCGCACCCACATGCAACCCGCCATGCCGAGCACCGTGGGACTGTGGATGGCCGCCTACGGCGAAGAGCTTGTCGATCTTCTGCAGCTCCTGCAGAACGTATACGCCCTTGTAGATCAGTCCCCGCTCGGCGCGGCGGCTAGCTACGGGGTGCCGCTGCCGCTCAACCGCTCCCGCGTCGCCGAGCTCCTCGGTTTCGCGCGTGTGCAGAACAACGTGCTGTACGTCAACAACTCGCGCGGACGCATCGAGTCGCTGGTGCTCGACCTGCTGGACCAGCTCGGCCTGACGCTCAATAAGCTCGCGACCGACCTTATCCTATTCTCGCTGCCTGAGTTCGGCTACTTCAGCCTGCCCGAGGAGCTGTGCTCGGGCTCGAGCATCATGCCGCAGAAGCGCAATCCTGACGGGCTTGAGCTTGTGCGGGCCAAGGCGGGCATGCTCTCGGGCTGGGCGGCGCAGGTGAAGAACGTCGTGCGCTCGTTGCCTTCAGGTTACAACCGCGATTTCCAGGAAACCAAGCAGCCTCTGCTCGCCGGCTGCGCGACGGCGCTCGACAGTGTGCGTGTAATCGCGCTTACGGTAGAGCGGCTCACGGTGCACCCTGAGCGGTTGCGCGACGCCTTCACCCCTGAGGTGTTCGCCACCGACCTGGCGCTCGAGTTCGTGCGCGCGGGCGACAGCTTCCGTGAAGCCTATCGCAAAGTAGGCGAGAATCCGCACGCAGCCGGCGAGCGCGACCCGGCCGAGGTCATCGCCGCGCGCAGCGCCGAAGGCAGCCCCGGGAACCTCGCCCTCGCGGCCCCGCGCGAGCGACTAACAGCCCTGCGCAGTTGGGCCGATCGCGAGCGGCAGGCGCTCGCAGCCCGTACCAAAGACCTTTTCGGCCGCGAGCTTCCGCTCTACAACCGCCCGGAGTAAGTGCTCGACGCGACCCGTCAGGGCTGCGCACCGTCTACCACCGATCAGCGCGGATTACCACGGGCCAGCATCGCTCACCACGGCTATCGCCTTTGTGTGACTTTCGTTTGACGGCGTTATAACCCGGTGATACACTACGCGTACATTAGGCTTCGTCCGAAGCAGGACGGAGCCCTACGCCTTAAGGGGGGCATATGAGTGTGAAATTGAGATCCGTTTTGATGGTAGCGTGTATGGTTGCGCTCGTTGGAGGGCTGTTGTTCGCCGGAGGAGCTGAAGAGCGAGAGCGGAGAGTGAGTTTGTCTACTCCTGTTGCGCCCGACCACCCTAACACGCTTGCGGCCGACCACTTTGCGGAGTTGGTAAATGAGCGATCCGACGGGCGCTTATTGGTAGAGGTTTACCCGGCTAACCAGCTTGGCGATGTTATCGAGGTCATCGAGAATGTCAGCGACGGGAGCGTACATATGTTTATCGGGGGAACTGCCGAAACCAGTATGTACCAATCCGAATGGGCGGTCTTCGACGCACCGTACTTGTTTCAGGATTACGAGCACCTAATTCGTGCCGCACGAAGTGACGTGGTTGACGACATGAGCGAACTGCTGGAGGATAATCACGGAGTTAAGATCGTTAGAGCTGACCTGTACTATGGCACCCGCCATCTGACTACCGGCGACACACCGATCGAGCACCCCGGTGATCTCGAAGGGATGTTGATCCGCGCTCCGGATCAACCGATCTATCTAGCAGCAGTAGAGGCGATGGGCGCGACCGCAAGCCCGGTAGCATTCTCCGACCTCTATATGGCGCTTCGCCAAGGCGTGGTGGACGGCCAGGAGAATCCGATTCCCACTATCTATACCTACGACTATCACGAAGCGCAGGATTATATCATGTTGACCGGCCATATGATCCGCGTAAATGTGATCGGGGCAAATGCGGAGTGGTACAATGGGCTTCCCGACGATCTTCGTCAGATCGTTGACGATGCCTTGGCGGAGGCCGTGGAACTGAATAACGAGATGATGCTGGAACAAGAAGAGAGTATGCTCGCAGAGCTGCAAGAGCTGGGAATGACGGTCATCGAACCGGACGTTGAAGCGTTCCGCAGAGCGGCTGAGCACATCCCCGAACTGTTTGCAGACGACTGGGGAGATTTCTACTACCGGCTGCAGGAAATGTAGAAGGGAATCGAAGCGGCAAAATAGTGTTGTCAGAATCCGCAACATGACCTATGTGTCTTTTGCCGGCGGCACGGGGGCAGCTCCGTGCCGCTTTACGGTACATACTACGGTGCCGACGTTCGTTCGCGGGATGGAAGTGATATGAATACGCCGAAACTGTCGACAGCGCTCAATCAAGCGGTCAACGGGGTCTCCATCGGGTTGATGTGCGTTGCGTTCGTAATAACCTTTCTGCATGTTATTGGGCGATATGTACTGCGGGCGCCGATCTTCTACTCAGAAGAGCTGGCTCGCTTCTGTTTTATCTGGACCACCTTTCTTGGAGCAAGCATCGTCCATCGCAATGATGAACATACCGCTGTCAGTTACTTTGTAGGAAAGCTACCGTTTAAGACCCGCACGGTATTCTACATTATTCGGTCTGTCATAATTCTGCTATTGCTGATAGGCCTAGCCTACTACGGATTTTTGCAGTCTATAGCCCGTAGTGAGCTTCGCATGCCGGCCACGGGTATCTCGTGGACTTACGTGTATAGTTCGTTAGCTGTGGGATCTGTGCTTATGACATTCTCTACTGTTAAGCATATCAGGAACGCGGTCAACAGTCTTAGAAGCAGGTGAGTCGGGGGGCTTCATGTTGTTTCTCGTGGGTGGGTTTCTCTTTTTGGTGGTAATCGGGTTTCCGATTGTTTTCTCGCTGGCGCTGATATCCTTTTTGTATCTCCAGGCCTATGGCATTCCGATGAGTGCTATTGCGCAGCGAATGGTTGTGGGCGTGAACAACTATGCGTTGTTGGCGGTGCCGTTTTTCATTCTGGCGGGCAACCTCATGAATAATGGCGGCGTTACGAAGCGCCTCTTTCGATTCGCGTCCGCGACGGTGGGGTGGATACCCGGAGGACTAGGACACGCCAACGTGGTAGCAAGTGTCATCTTCGCCGGCATGTCGGGGGCTGCGATTGCAGATGCGGGTGGACTGGGAACAATCGAAATTAAGGCGATGCGTGATGAAGGTTACGATCGCGATTTCGCAGCGGCCGTTACTGCTGCTTCCTCTACGATAGGCCCTATTGTTCCGCCTAGTATTCCCTTGGTCATTTTCGCCTCTATTGCGAACGTGTCGGTGGGGCGTCTATTTCTGGGCGGAGCGATACCGGGCCTCGCCATGGGCGTGGCATTGATTGTCCTGATTTACATAATGGCGCGACGGCGGAATTTCCCGGTACATGCCAGGTTTGACATAAAGGAAGCGACCGTATCGTTCGCTGCGGGTTTTCTTCCACTGCTGACTCCGGCGATCATATTGGTCGGTATTGTTGCTGGTGTCTTCAGTCCGACGGAGTCCGCTATCGTTGCATCAGCCTACGCGCTATTTTTGGGGATGTTTGTTTACCGGGAATTGACCATAAGGGATCTTATCCAGGTCATCTACGACACAATCAAAACCACGAGTATGGTAGTCTTTATTATTGCTGCTGCCTCCATTTATGGCTGGTTACTCGGACGCGAACAAGTACCACAAAGCGTGGCTCGGGTGCTGTTTGCGATATCCGAGAATCCCCACATAGTTCTGCTGATTGTGATCGGGTTTCTGATGATAATCGGCTGTTTTCTCGAGACTACCGCGGCCCTTATCCTCCTTACACCCATTCTCGTCCCTCCGGTTATGATGGTGGGTATAGACCCTGTACACTTCGGACTTGTTATGGTGCTGACCTTGATGATCGGCCTAATCACTCCGCCGGTGGGTGTTGTCTTGTATATCATATCGAGTATAGCCGGAGCCCGGTTTGAGGACGTTACTCGGGCGGTGTTGCCGTTTATCGTGCCACTGCTGATAGTGCTGTTTCTTATCGCATTCGTTCCGGACCTGGTGCTGTTTCTGCCGCGACTATTGATGGGGTAGGACGAGTTCCGTGGAGTGACGGCTTGTTGCGCTGACCGAACCAATGGAGTGCATGCTTATGACTGAGAAAACACGCGAATCTTATATTTGGATGTTTCGAACCATGACGCGAATTCGTCAGGCTGAAGCAAAGGTAGCGGAACTTTACATGGCTGCCGAAATTCCAGGGTTCCTTCACAGTTCGCTCGGGCAGGAGGCCGTAGCCGTCGGTGTCTGTGCGGCACTGGAGAGCGGAGATTACCTGGTTAGTCATCACCGCGGACACGGCCATCTGTTGGCCCGGGGCGGAAGAACGGATTTGATGATGGCGGAATTACTTGGAAAAGAGTCGGGGTACTGTAGCGGCAAAGGCGGCTCCATGCACATTGCCGACGTAAGCCTCGGTATCCTCGGCGCCAACGGCATCGTGGGCTCCGGCCCCCCGATCGCCAACGGCGCCGGCCTGTCCGCTAAGTTGCGCGGAACGTCCGATATCGTCGCCTGCTTCTTCGGCGACGGGGCTTCAAACGAAGGTGCATTCCACGAAGCATTGAACTTAGCCAAGGTCTGGTCTTTGCCGGTTGTCTATGTGTGCGAGAACAATCAATATGCGTTAAGCACTCCGCTTCGTGATCACTGTGCCGTTGAGAATATCGCCGACCGGGCAGCAGCGTACAACATGCCGGCTATGACTGTTGACGGCAACGATGTCCTCGCCGTGCATGAGGCGTGTGTGCAGTCGGCCGAGCACGCGCGCTCCGGGAAGGGCCCCATACTGATTGAGTGTCGGACGTATCGGTTCCTTGGCCACTTTGTCGGTGACCCGTTTGTGTATCGGCCTGACGGCGAGGAGGAGGAATGGAAGACCCGTGATCCCATTCCGAGATTCCGGGCGTACCTGCTTGAGAACGATATTGCAAGTAAACAAGAGCTGGAGAAAATCGAAGCTGAAGTGGCTGAAGAAGTGGACGAAGCGGTGCAGTTTGCAAAACATAGTCCGTATCCTGACCCCGAATCAGCCATGGAGCATGTATATAGCGATTGGCAATGGGGGAACGAATATCGATGAGGACGATAACCTACCGAGAAGCTGTCAGAGAAGCGCTCGCCGAGGAAATGCGCCGGGATTCGTCGGTGTTCCTGTTAGGTGAGGATATCGGGAAGAAGTTCGGCGGCACAAACAAAGTAACCGTCGGACTTTGCGAGGAGTTCGGTGATGAACGCGTTCGCAACACACCCATATCCGAATCGGCTATTGTGGGCGCCGCAGTAGGTGGGGCAATGACCGGATTGCGTCCGGTTGCGGAAATTGGATTTATCGATTTTGTCGGGGTCTGTATGGATCAGATAATGAACCAGGCGGCCAAACTGCGCTACATGACCGGAGGCCAAACCAAGATGCCGTTGGTAATCAGGACACCCGGTGGAGCGGGCCGTTCATCCGCGGCTCAGCACGCACAGAGCCTCGAGACGTTGTTCTGTCATATCCCGGGCCTGTTGGTGATTCAGCCGTCCTCTCCGCGTGACGTCAAAGGGCTTCTGAAGGCGGCTATACGTGACAGCAATCCGGTAGTGTTTATCGAACACAAGATGCTCTACAACACGAAAGGTGAGGTGCCCGAGGAGGAGTACACCGTCCCGATTGGTTCGGCTGACGTCAAACGCGAGGGCGCGGACATCACCGTAGTGGCGACTCAGAGACAGGTGTACGCGGCCCTGGAAGCGGCTGATGTCTTGGGCGAGGAGGGTATTTCAGTGGAAGTTGTGGATCCTAGAACACTGGTTCCACTGGATACTGAAACCATACTAGCGAGCGTCCGGAAGACTGGGCGTGTCCTGTTGGTGCACGAGTCGGTAGAGCGATGCGGTATTGGGGCTGAGATTGCGGCGCTCGTCGCGGAGCAGGCGTTCGACTACCTTGATTACCCGGTTCGGCGTCTGGGCGCACGAAACACTCCGGTGCCCTTTTCTCCGCCGTTGGAGGACTTCGTGATTCCGAATGCCGAACGGATTGCAGATACCGTCCGCTCCATGTTTCAGACTGCGGTCTACAAGGACGCTTGATCATGGCTGAGCGCATCGTAATGCCGAAGCTCGGTCTCACAATGGAAGAAGGGACGGTTTTGCAATGGCTTCGTCGTGAAGGGGAGAGGGTCGAGAAGGGTGAGCCGCTACTCGAAGTAGAGGGCGACAAAACGACGTCTGAGGTTGAAAGCCCGACCGACGGCGTGCTTCTGCGGGCCGTCGTGAATCAGGACGAAACCGTACCGGTCGGAGCCGTGGTTGGTATTGTCGGACAGGCCGGAGAGAGTGCGGACTTCGACGAACAGACTGAAATCCGGAAAGCAGGGACAGGTGTAGACGCGGCGGCCAAGGTGGAAGTTGGGGCGCGACCACAGCCTCGGCGGGGAGAAGGCCGTGTTTTCATAAGCCCCAGGGCTCG
>PUNW01000322.1 GCA_003552665.1 Spirochaetaceae bacterium
ATGTCGATATCGAGATTCCTGAGTACCTGTTCAAAATACAGCAGTACACCGGCCAGGTGGAGCGCATTCGCGACGTCACCCACGACATCAAGGAGGTGTACGTCAAACTCCTCGACGGCGAAGTGGATTTCAGGGCAGGCCAATACGGCCAGATTGAGGTTCCCCCCTACGGCAAGGTCAAGGAACCCACCCAGCGGGCGTACTCGATGTCCTCGGTCCCGAGCGACTCAGGACATCTCGAGTTCCTGGTTCGGCTGGTTCCCGGAGGTATCGTCACGACCTACGTCCACGAGCAGCTGAAAGAGGGCGAGAAGCTGAAGGTAATCGCGCCGTTCGGCGATTTCTACGTCCGGGACACTGACGCTCAGATGATCTGCGTTGCCGGCGGTTCGGGGATGGCGCCGTTTAAGTCAATCTTCTATGATTTCGTCGAGAAAGGAATGATGGACAAGCGCGAGATTTGGTACTTTTTCGGCGCACGGACCAAGAAGGACCTCTTCTACCTCGATGAGATGTATGAGCTCGACCGGCAGTACGAACGCTTTCACTTCGTGCCGGCGCTCTCGGAGCCTGAGGAAACCGACGAATGGGACGGCCCGACCGGATTGATCACCGAGGTGCTGGACCAGTATCTGCGCGATAGGATCTCCACCGAGATCGAGAAAGAAGGCTATCTCTGCGGTAGCCCGGGCATGCTCGACGCCTGTATGGCGGTCATGAGGGAGCAACATAACATGTCCGACGAGAAGATCTACTTCGACAAGTTCGCATAACAAGTTCGCATAGAGGTGGCGCACATGAAAATGACACCGGAGTTCCAGAAGGCTCAGGCCAACATGCAACCGGGAGTGATTACCTCCGACGGCTTTCTCGGAGACGAGACCCGGCCGATCATCGAGATCATCACCGCTGACGAGGAACGGATGGCGCAGCTCGGGATCGATTTTGACGAGGCCGCCGAGCGCATGCGCCACCTGCTCGAGGAAGGGCGCAAAGGCCTCGGCGAGCCGATCACGGTCGACGGCAAATGGATTGTTCGAGTCGATGAAGCGAGGGGGTTTCTAGCCTCACCGTTCGAAGACGGCATCTTTCGGAAGGTCAACGCCGTCGTCAACAAGAAGGACGGCTCGGACGAGCAACTGCTCATCTCGGAGCTCTCACTGCATCTGTTCGAAAAGTACCACTTCTGCCAGGGTAAGGGGTCAGCGTTTCGGCTTGACCCCGACAAACTCAAACGGGTGCTCGACCTGTAAGCGGAATTCAGCTATACTGGGTGCGCAACGTCACCCGAGGAGCAGAGCGCCCGATCAATGCAGCAAGCCGCGCGTGTACTGATTGTCGAAGATGAGAAGATCATATCACTTGATCTGGCTCGCACGCTGAAGAACCTCGGTTTCCAGGTAGCAGAGGTCGTCGCAAGCGGGGATGATGCGCTGGACAGCGCCGCGCGGCTTCGCCCCGATATCATCCTTATGGACATCATGCTTGCCGGCGCAATGGACGGCATCGAGGCCGCCACCCGCATCAAGGCCGAGCATGATATCCCGGTTGTCTTCATTACCGCCTACGCCGACGAAAGCACGCTTGGGCGCGCAAAGGAAGCTCAACCATTCGGCTATATCATCAAGCCGTTCAAGGAGCGCGAGCTCTACTCAACCATCAATATCGCGCTCTACAAAAGCCGGATAGACAAACAGATCCTGCGCCAGGAGCGCCTGTTCGGCGCCATCCTCGACAGCATGGAGGAGGCGTTGATCGCCACCGACGCCGATGGACGAGTGCAGTTCCTCAACCCCGCAGCCGAGACCCTTACGGGCTGGTCAGAAGCCGACGCCAATGCCCGGCCGGTAGATCAGATACTCGAGCTCGAGGATATACATACCGGCCGGCCGACGTCCCTGCCGCTGAACGATGTCGACGTATCAGAGCCGCACAATGTGTGGCGCTTCGACGACCTGGTACTGAGAAACCGCCAGGGCGCCCAGCTTCACATCACCGGTACGGTCACTCCGGTGCAGTACAGCTGCAGGAAGCCTGAAACGCATCTGATCTCATTCAAAGACATCACCGAAGTGCGCCGAATGTCGGCAACACTTGCATATCAGGCAAGTCACGACGCGCTGACCGGTCTCCTGAACCGGCGTGAGCTGATCAATCAGCTCGCGGTGCTGGTAGAGCAATCATCGCCGGAGCGGCCCGTCCACAGCTTCATCTCGGTCGATATAGACCAGTTCAAGGTGATCAACGACGTCTGCGGCCATGTGGCCGGCGATGAGCTTATCCGCCAATGCGGTCAGGAGCTCAAACAACTGGTGGAGGAGCTGCCGGGAGACAACAACCACCTCGTAGCTCGTCCCGGCGGCGATGAGTTTGCGGTCACCCTCTGTGAACACGACCTGTCAGAGGCCATGCAGCTTGCCGATCACGTCCGCCGGCTTTTCAACCGGCGGTTCATCTGGCAGCAGCACGTGTTTCAGGTCTCGGCGAGTATCGCGGTCGTCCCGATCCTGGAGGACACAATAGACACCTACTCGGTAATTGCCGCAGCGGACGATGCACGGTATCTGGCCAAGGAAGAGGGCGGCAACCGCATCAAGGTGTACGAGAACACGAGCGCCACCTTCGTTCAACGCCGGGGGGAGATGCACTGGATATCACGCCTCACCAAAGCGATTGAAGAAGACTGGTTTGTGCTCTACACGCAGAAGATCATCGCCACCCGGCCGGATCTACCACACAAGCAGGAGATCCTGATCAGACTGCGCGATCGCGACGGCAACCTGCACTATCCGGGAGACTTCATTCCGGCAGCCGAGAAGTACCACATGATGCCACAGGTGGACCGCTGGGTGATCCGGGAGACGGTTCGCTACCTCAGGGCCACCACCAGCAACGGCAGTTCACCGCAGCGCATCTGCATCAACATCTCCGGAGGATCCATTGCCGACAAAACTTTCGTCGATTACCTGCGCTCAGAGCTTGCCCGCTCGCAGGTCGATCCCAACGCAATTACGCTGGAGATAACCGAAACGACTGCAATCGAGAATCGCAGCAGCGCGATCAGCGTCATTCAGTCGCTGCGCGACGCCGGGATCACCTTCGCGCTCGATGACTTCGGCAACGGGTTCTCCTCGTTCGCCTACCTCAAGGATCTGCCGTTCGACTACCTGAAGATCGACGGCTCGTTCGTCAAGGACGTCGACACCGACCCGGTGCACTTTGCCCTGGTGGAAGCGGTCAACCGCATCGGCCACACGATGGGGATGCTCACGATTGCGGAGTTCGTCCATAGTGAAAGCGTGCGCCGAACGCTGATGGACATAGGGGTAGACTATCTGCAGGGCTATGAGCTCTCGATGCCGGTGCCGCTAGGCCATGAGCACGCTTCCGAATCCGTCTGACCTCCCCCGATCCCGGTCCGCTTCTCAGACTCCGAACGAGACCGCCGGCTCGGCCGGGTCGCCGGAATCCCGGCGCCGCCGCGCGTGCACGTTGATCGGAATGAAGCACTGCGGCAAGACCACCGTGGGCCGCCTTGTCGCCGAGCGCATCGGGGCGCCGTTCTGGGACCTCGACGACCTCATCCGCCACTGCTACGCACAGCAATTCCGCCTGGAGACGGCGCCGGCGGTGCGCGCCATATACCGCGGCCACGGGAAATCGGGCTTCCACGAATACGAACGGGCCGCGGTAGCCGAGTTCGAGCAACGGCTGGCGAACTCGGGGGGCTGCGCGGTACTCGCCTCCGGTGGCGGCGTGGTGGATAACACCCCCGCTGTGGAGCGTCTTGCAGCACGATGCGTTGTGGTTTATCTTGACGAAGCCCCGGAAGTTTTGTTTGAACGCGTAGCCGCCGGCGGGCTACCGCCGTTTCTGGACAGCTCGGATCCGCGCGCGGCTTTCCTACAGCTCTGGCGGTCGCGTGACCGGTTATATCGCCGCTATGCGGATCACGTAATCGTTCAAAAGGCTCGACCTCCGGAGGAGATTGCAGCCGCAGTCTATGATCTGATTCAGGAGCACACTGATGCCCGGTAGCAGCTTCGGCCATGCTTTTCGAGTTACAACCTTCGGTGAATCACACGGCGGCGCAGTCGGCGTCGTGCTCGACGGAGCCCGTCCCGGCGTCCCGATCACAACCGAAGACATACAGCAGCAGCTAGACCGCCGCAAACCTGGACAGTCTGATGTCGGCACACCGCGCAAGGAACCCGACAAGGTCAACCTGCTCTCAGGAGTCTTTGAGGGTGAGACCACCGGCACCCCGATGCTGATGATTCTGTACAACGCCGATGCCGATCCGTCGGCCTACGACGAGATCAAGATGATGTTCCGTCCCGGGCACGCTGATTATACCTACCTCAAGAAGTACGGCCGGCGCGACTGGCGTGGAAGCGGCCGCGCTTCAGGTCGCGAGACCGCCGGGAGAGTAGCCGCCGGCGCGGTGGCACGCAAGATCCTCGCCCAGCGCGGGGTACAGGTGCTCGCCTATACAATTGCTGCGGGCGGGATTCGCTGCCAAACCTTTGACGCTGCGGTGATCGAGCAGAATCCGATGCGTGCCTGCGACCTCGAAGCGGCGAGCGCGATGACGCAGTACGCCGCCAAGCTCAAGGAGGAGCAGGACAGCATGGGCGGCATCGTTGAGTGCCGCATCACCGGCGTGCCGGCCGGCCTTGGGGAACCGGTGTTCGATAAGCTTGACGCCGAGCTCGCGCACGGGATGCTCTCGATTGGGTCGATCAAAGGCATCGAGTTCGGCGCGGGGTTCACGGCAGCCGAAATGACCGGCAGCCGGCACAACGACGAGATGGCGCAAGTGGGGTTCCTTTCGAACAACTCCGGCGGTATCATCGGCGGGATCACCACGGGCGAGGAGATCATGTTCCGCGTACCGGTGAAGCCAACCTCATCGATCGCCAAGCCGCAACAGACGGTGGACCTCAACGGCAGCGAGCGCATGATTCGCACCGAAGGCCGCCATGACACCTGCATCTGTCCGCGGATTGTGCCGGTTGTGGAGGCTATGGCCTGCATCGTATTGGAAGATCATTTCAAGCGCCACGCGGCCCTGATTGCATAACGCCCGCCGCCCACGGTAGTCTGGCATGGGTATGGAACAAATCGTCTACACGGTAGCCGATCATGGCCCGTGGCTCGTCGTGGCTCTGCTGACGCTGAACCTAGGCCAGCGCCGCCACCTGGAGCACGGTGAGCGCAAGCGTTTGGCAACGCTCTACCTGAGCCTGCTGGTGCTGGGAATATTCGGCGCAGCTCAGCTCATCCTGCTCTACGATTGGCCGAGCGCCTTGCTGCTCCTGGCAGTTGCCGCGGTTGTCGCCGTCGCAGTGACAAATCGTGCGTACGTGTTCCCCTTTCGGTTGAACTGCCGTGCCTGTGACGCGCGCCTCAGCGTCAAACGGATTGTTTTCTACGATTCGAACCGCTGTGCTTCGTGCGACACAAGCAACGACGAGCCGGCCAAGACTCCACCACCCACCCCCCAGGGGAGCCAATAAACTGGTACGAAGCTTGTGGCGAGCTCACGCGCAACTGCTTTCAGGACAACGGGGTCGGCGCGCTGCGGCTCGATCATCCGCAAAACGACCCGCCCACCCCCGGCAATTGCTTATATCGAAGGCACTAGAAGCTCGTTATCGGCTGCTCCCGCAACAAGCTTCGCACCATTTACACGAGGCTAGCGAGTGGAATTGTTTGGCGGGCGATGAGCGCTGCTCTCTCGACCGGCGCCGTACGTCTTGTTTCGACTGAAATACACCCACAACAGCACCGCCCCGAAAACAATCAGGATGGTCGGCCACCACATCGCGACAACGCGGCGAAAGTCGCGCTCCACGACATCGAGGCTGAACAACAGAAAAACTCCCGAGAGCAGTATGATGGCGATAGCCGGGATCTGCAGTGTAATCCGGGCCGGTTGCGCTTTCGTATGGGCGTACACTGCCAACGACGCTCCGGTGATCGTCATGAACAGGGGCCAGATGCGAAACAGCTCAACGCTGGACATAACCGTGTTCAGCAACAGCAGCACAACGCCGACAAGCGTCAGGATCATGCCGACGAACACGTAGCCCTCCGGCCCGTTGTGCGCAAAGGCGAGATACAGCAACAGCACCCCGACCACCAGCGGCACCACCACCCAAACCACTCCTGCTTCCGGTACCAGCCCGGCAGTGCGTAGCAACAGCAGTGCTCCGACGAGTACAAGGGTAATACCGAAAACAAGCAGCTTATGGGGAAACCACTGTAGCCGAGAGGAACGCTGCGCGGCTGTCAAGAATCTGCCTCCTGTGATCGAGATTTTAGCAAATTGTATATCACTTGCCAATCGCCGGGATCTCTCTTATAATTTTTAGGCATATGAGACGCGATCCACTGCTTGTGCTGAAGATTCTGGCGGTTGTGGCCATCATCTTGGTCGCGGGCGGGTTAACCGCGTTCGACGGAAGCTCATCGTACTACATCGTCGGCGACCGCGAGACTGCGGGCGAGCTCGAAAAACTGTTTGAGATTCTCGAGCACGACGGGCTGGATGAGCGCAGGCGAAGCGTCGTAATCGAACAGATCGCCGCCGGCCTCCATCGGGCCGGTTATCCCGAACGCATGAAGGTGTTTCTCACCGAACATGTGGAGGACCACCGTGACGATCCGTACAACGGATATTATCTCCTGTTGGTCGCGGAGCATTACGACGCCAACGGCGGATCGCCGGTTGCACGTCATTACTACGAGCGCCTGTTGAATAACTATCCCGACGTTACGGTGCGTGGCAAGTCGACCCATTATCGCGCGCTAAGCCGTCTGGTTAATCTGACGAACAACGACGACGATCGCCTCGACTACTACCGGCAAATCACCGAAGACTACCCGGACAAGGTGGATCTGGGCAAGAAGCATTTCTACATGGCCCGAAGCTACGAAAAGCTCGGTCTGTGGGATGAAGCCTACGACGCGTATCGTAAGTTCCTAGACCATCCCGAGACCAGCATCCCGGGGTATCCCGACGCACACCGTGAAATCGAGGCTAAGGTTAGCTTCTATGATTCACCACGCGACTGGACACGGGAAAGTCTCGACGATCTGGTGACCGACATCAAAGCTGCGCTCAGTCGCCAGAATCCGAACGCGCTGCTCCGGCATCGAGCCAAAGAAAACTTCTTCGCGATGTCCTGGGAGCAGCAGGAGACCGACTTCAACAGCCGCATAGAGTTCGATATCGGTACCTTCATGCAGCGGCGTCCGGTGCGCTTCTCCCGCGAGCTCGAGATGAGCTCCAATGCCCGCGAAGCCTACCTTCGTACCTGGAACTGGTCTTACCGGATCAACACCTGGTACCTGTATTTCCGCCGCGTGCACTTCCCCGCCGACCCTGAGATTCACAATAACTGGGAATGGGCCGGAATCTACTTCGGCGAGCAGCTCTGAGCTGCCCGCGGCAGCACCGCGTGTCTCAACGCCGCGCCACTTCACGCCGATAGTAATTGTTAGATGAGCAAGTGGTTTCGCCGTATCTCAGCGTTCAGCCTGTTCGCTCTCTGCCTGCTTCCGACCGGACAGGGATCGTCGCCGTCGCTTCTGTACGCAACCGGCAGCTTCAGCGTCGATCGAGACGCAAACGATATCCCGATCGACCGGCGTGAGGCGGAGCTTGACTGGGAAGACGGCGTGTTGCGGATACGCCTACAGGCACGAGTTCCAAACGAGCTGGCTCGCAACCCGACGGCGGTTCAGCGCGTACAGCGCAGCCTAGACCGGCGTGTAGACAAGATTTATCTCGAGGCAGCGAGTCAGGTTCAACTCAACTCGACCGAGCGTATTGGGGAACCGCTTAACCGGGACGCGGAGCTCGCCAATCAGATTCGGCAGGCATCCGATGCTCTGCGCAAACGCTACACCGGCCCCAGCGCCGACCTGACTCAGGCGGCGGTCGAATACACGCTGGAACTGCACCCCGAACTGAGTCGGCGCTTCGCTCCGCATACACGGGCCCGCAGCGTGCCGACGGTACCGGGGTGGTATCCGTCGCGTGCGTTCACCGGGGTCGTGATCTACGCCACGAATGAGCTTCCGGTCCACGGCACCGACCGCAGCCTCCGGCCGGTGCCGGCGCTGCTTCCGCGGCTGCACGACCATGAGCGCTATGAGGTGGTATTTGAGCCGCGGATGGTTGAGCCCGAATACTTTGAGCGCTGGGGCCCGGTCGGCTATACCAGTCCCGGCCGAGAGGATCGTTTTCTCGAGCGAGTCGGGCCCAACCCGATGAGGATTCTCGCTGCCGGAGTCTTCGGAACCCACCCTGCGGATCTCATGATTCCGCGTGAGGACGTGCTGCGCTTGCTGTCGCGCGAAGAGAACCGTCGGTTGCTTGCCGAAGGCCGCGTGTTGATTGTGGTGGACGAACAACACATCAGAGAATCGATACTCGTTGATTAGACCGGCCAAGGGTATAGTTGACCAACGGTGCCGTCTCGTGCTCAAATTCAGACCATAAGTTTGGGTCTTTGGGTGTGCGGGGTATCACTACCAAGTTCTCAGTTAGATAAGTATTTCCGTAGTTTGTAGGGCATGAAGAGACTATACGCGGCGTTTGCACTCACTCTTATCATCGGAGTGTTACTGGCCGGCTGCCGAGCGCAGACCGATGGGTACGGAGTTCTGTTGTGGTCATCGGACGAGGATGCCGTTCCGTCAGGGACGCTCCTGCAGATCATCGATGAGTCCGATATCAGCGACACTTACACGGTTACCGGGCTCGAAAACGACGCTGAATCGCAGATCCCTCGATGGCGTGCCCGCAAGTTCGATTCCCGCGCGGCTGCTGAGGCCTTTCGCGACGAGCTCGGAGACCTGGCTCGCGTCTACGCCCGCTCTGAGCGAACCGCACTTCCGATCCGTGCCGAGATGTCGGCGCAATCACAACGCATCTACCGTATGCGCGACCAACAGGTCGTCAAAGTAATCGGACGCAGTGACGATGTTCATGAGGTCGGGGCCTACCGAGATCACTGGTACAATGTCCTAACGGAGGACGGCGTTGCGGGATGGGTTTTCGGCAGATACCTTACCGTCTATGACTACACCGAAGGACCGGCCGATCCGGTAGCAGCCGAGCGCGAGGAGTTGAATGAGTTTCTATCCGCGACCTGGCGCCCCGAGTACTTCCAGCAGATGATCCGTGACCGTCGTTACGATCTCGAACGCTTCGATCTTCAGTTCGGCATGTTCCCGGAACCTGAGAACAGCCGCGTGCGAATCGTGCTGCCGGATCATACCGCGGAGTTCACCTACGAGGACTGGTATCGCATCCGCGACTCTCTGTGGGGTGCTGAGGGAGTCCCGTTGGAGATCCACCTCAGAAGCGAAACCGAGGTCGAAGCACTCTACTCTCACGAGGGGAACGAGTACTCGACACGATTTGTGAAAGTCGAAGAAGACATCCGGGAGTTGATAGCCGACGAGCAGTCACGTCGACTCGAGCTGTACAATGAGTTTATCGATTTCGGCGAACGCTTTCGCAGTGCCGCCTACGGCGAGCTGCAGTTTCGTCCTAACCGAACCTTCAGCTGGACGGCCTATGATCGCTTGGTGCCGCGAATCGTCTCTGAGACGGCCGGCACGAGCGGAGAGGCACGTTTTGACATATACTTGGGGCCACAACTGCAGGACCAGTACGACGGCGCGCTCACACTCGACTTCAGCGGCAGTGACGACATTATGCATCTCGTCTACCGGTATGTATCCGGTGGGGTGCAGTTCATCTACGTTCCCGAGGCGCTCGTAGCCCGAGGCACTGTTCAGGAAATGCCGCGCGCTCCAATCATCATGTATTTCTCCCTGCTCGACGATTAGCTCGGCTACACCGTGGTGCCATGACGATCGCACAGTTACACGAGGTATCGCTGCAGTTCGGTGGACGTTCCATCCTCGAGGATGTCTCTCTGTCTTTGAGTGCTCGCGACCGGCTCGCACTCGCCGGACACAACGGCAGCGGGAAGACCTGCCTCATGCGCATTATCGCCGGCGAGATCGCGCCGGATAGCGGCACCGTAACCCACACCCGCGGGCGAACGGTCGGCTACCTCCCCCAGACCGGGGTAGCCCCTCCCGATCTCGAGTTGCGCGCCGCCGCCGAACAGGCGTTTTCACACGCGCACGCGATGCAGCACCGCCGTACCGAGCTCGAGCACGCGCTGGCTGCCCGCAATGCCGCAGACGCAGATACTGCTGCGCTCTTAGCCGAGTATGAGCAACTCGGTGAAGCGCTCGAGCACTGCGAATACGACACCCGGGAAGCACGGATCGACCGCGTATTGCGAGGACTGGGGTTTCGTGCACCCGACTTCACTCGCCCCTGCACTGAGTTTTCCGGAGGCTGGCAGATGCGCGTGGCACTCGCCCGCCTGTTGCTCGAGTCACCAGACCTTCTCCTGCTTGACGAGCCCACCAACTACCTCGATCTCGAGGTCCGCGACTGGTTGCTGCAGTTCATCAACGACTATCACGGCGGTATAGTTATCGTCTCTCACGACCGGTACTTTCTTGATCGCTGTATCAACGCGGTCGCAGAGCTTTTTCTCGGACGGGTGCGGCGCTACAGCGGAAATTACAGCGCCTACCGTGACCAGCGCAGTCGTGAGCTGGAGGCGCAGCGTGAAGCCTACGAACGCCAACAACAGGAGATAGACCGCCTCGAGCGTTTCATCGCCCGTTTCCGATACAACGCGTCAAAAGCCCAGCTCGTACAGAGCCGCATCAAGCAGCTGGAAAAAATGGAACGCATTGAGCTGCCGGACAGCATGAAACGGATTTCGATCCGGTTTCCCGCGCCGAAACGGTCCGGACAGGTCGTACTCCAGGCGTCACAGTTGGGCAAGCACTACGGTTCGGTTCCGGTGTTCGAAGACCTCGCACTGACGCTCGAACGCGGTGAGAAACTCGCCCTTGTCGGGCCCAACGGATCCGGCAAATCCAGCCTTTTGCGCATTATCGCCGGACACGACACCGAGTTCAACGGCCGCCTGACCCATGGCACCGGGGTGACTCTCGGCTACTTTTCACAGGACGATATCGAGCGTCTGGATTCCAGCCATACCGTTATCGAAGAGCTGGAGGCCGTGGCCCCGTTCGAGCTGCAGGGAAGGCTGCGAGAGCTGGCCGGCGCGTTCCTGTTCAGCGGTGACGACATCCATAAACCCCTTGCAGTCCTGAGCGGCGGCGAACGCACGCGCGTTGCGTTGCTGAAGCTCGTGCTCCGGCGGCGCAATCTCCTTGTACTGGACGAGCCGACGAATCATCTCGACATCCACTCTCAGGAGATCCTCCAAAGGGCACTCAACGACTACGACGGGACATTGGTCTTCGTCTCGCATGATCGTGATTTTCTCGCGGGCGTAGCGACTAAGATCCTCGAGTTTACCCCGACGGGCCCCGCGCGCCCGTCAGTCGGCACACTCTACGCCGGAGATTACGAGTATTACCGCTGGAAAACCGACGGTGGCGAAAACCGTACGCCCATCGCCGAGCCGGGGGCGGACCACCGGCGAAGCGACGGCAGCGCAGCGTCCGCAAGCGATAACCAACAGGCCCGACTGGAGCGCAAAGCACTCAAGGCCGAGCTGACCCGTCTGGAACGCGAGGAGGCCGACCTGCTGGCCGAGATCGAGACCCTGGAACAGCGTCAGAGCGAGCTCCATCGCAAGCTGGCGGAGCCTGATGTGTACAGCGACGGCGAGCGGGTCAGGCCGCTCACCACCGAGCTTAGCAGCACCGAATCGATCCTCGAACAGCAACTCGCCCGGTGGCAGGAACTCGACACCCGCCGCAGCGAGATTATCGCCCAGCTGGATTAACGCCCAGCCGGGCCGGATCGCCGCATCCCCGCCAGCTTGATTACCCTATCGCCGGACTGCGCAACAGGGTTTGCCCCCATCGCAGGCATCGCAATGCGGAGACCGTCGCCGACGCCGTGCTCGTGAGGACGCGGTGATTCCCTTTGCCGAGAGTCGGTTCCCGGCACTATATTATGGCTCGTGATACGCATCCTCTCCTGGAACGTCAACGGGATTCGCGCACTTGAGCGCAAAGGACTCATTGACTGGATGCAGCAGGAAAAGCCCGATATCCTCTGCCTGCAGGAAACGAAAGCCCAACCCGAGCAACTGAGCGAAGCCCTGCGCGCGCCCGCAGGTTACCACGCCTATTTCGCATCCGCCGAACGCAAAGGATACAGCGGCTTGGCCGTATACTCACGAACGAAACCGCGAAGCGTGGAGCAAATGGGTATCCCCGCCTTTGACCAAGAGGGACGGCTGCTGGCGCTCGAGTTTCCGGGGTTTTACTTCCTGGGAGCATACTTCCCGAACAGCCAGGACGGCGGACGCAGGCTCGATTACAAGCTCGAGTTCTGCGACGCGATACTCCGACTGCTCAACGATCTTACACGATCCGGCTTCGATCTGGTTCTCAGCGGTGATTATAACATCGCCCATCGGCCGATTGACCTCGCACGTCCCGAGGAAAATGAAGACAGCGCCGGCTATTTGCCCGAGGAACGCGATTGGATGGAGAAGCTCACAACATCGGGATACGTGGATACCTTTCGCGCCTTTACGCCGGACCCCGGGAACTATACGTGGTGGTCGTACCGGGGAGGAGCTCGTCGTCGGAATATCGGCTGGCGGATTGATTACCACTGCGTCAACGCCGGACTCATGGAACAGGTGAACAGTTCAACTATTCGGCCGGAGGTAGGCGGATCAGACCACTGTCCGGTTGAGTTAGCGATAACGGTACCGACCATGGAGCCGAACGGAACGGAGCTGAACTGAAGCTTATGTCTGAGATCGTTCCCATCTTTCCCCTGAACATCGTACTCTTACCGCGCATGCCGCTACCCCTCCATATTTTCGAGGAGCGCTACAAAAAACTATTAGCAGACTGCGAAAGCGACGGTAAACAGTTTGGAGTGGTTCCGATGATGGGCGCTCGCATGTGTAACTCCGGGTGTCTCGCGGAAATCGAGCGGATCATCCAGCGTTATGATGACGGCCGCTCCGACATTCTGACGTTCGGCACGCAGCGCTTTACGATTCAACACCTGTACCACACCCGCGAATACTTGGAAGCAAAAATAGAATACTACACCGACACTCCGCCCGCGGCGGAAGAAGACGTGGAGTCACTGATTGCGCGCGGACGCGAAGTACTGCTGCAGTTTGCGGAGACACTTGGACAGAGTATAGATCAAAAAGCACTCGCGCGGATCGGCTTAGAGGATCTATCGTTCTTGCTCGGCAGCACAGAGGTGTTCAATCACCGGGACAAACACGCGTTCCTTCAGATGCGCTCGTCCACCCAACGACTGCGAAATGCGCTGCCCGTCCTGGAAGACAGCATCCGTACCCGCCACTCACGGCAAAATCTCAAGAAGGTGCTCGGCGACTCCGTCGACCTCGACAACCTCTTCAACTAGCACTCGGTGAGCTTCGTCGACCCCTATTGAACCTTGGGCCAAGCGGCTTCAGCCCACCTACTCTTCGGGCTCGAATGATAACGAGGCTGAGTTTATACAATATCGCAAACCGGTCGGCTCGGGCCCATCCGGGAACACGTGGCCCAGATGTGCGTCACACCGCGCGCACAGCACCTCGGTGCGTACCATACCATGGCTCTGATCGACACGCTCCTGGACTACCGCTCCGTCGACCGGCTGGAAATAGCTCGGCCATCCGGTCCCGGAATCGTACTTATGTTCCGAACTGAATAACGACTGCCCGCAACAGGCGCACTGGTAGGACCCCGGAGCATCGTGATGATAATACTTACCGCTGAACGGCGGCTCCGTCCCCCCAAGGCGAGCCACACGGAATACTTCTTCGGGCAGTCGCTGTCGCCACTCCTGTTCCGTACGTTCTACCTTTTGCTCCCCACTCACGCAAAACCTCCTTCACCCGACGTAGAACAACCGACCTGCTTGGGCCGTAGTAGTGGTGCGAAGCTTGTTGCACCCCCTGCAAACAATTAACTGCCCCGAAAACACTTGTAGGCGTTTCGGACCCTCATGCAACACGCACGAGCCGTCAACACGCTTTCTCGTTTCACCACAGGCAGATCCGGTTCACGCTGCAACAAGCTTCGCACCATTATCTGAACCTCAAGCTAACCATATTCCCGGCCGAAATGACAACCGGGCCATGGTCCGCCCTGACGTTGTGCTCAGTCTTAGATATAATAGTGTATTATACGATCTTACCAAGGGTCTATTACACGAGGGAATAACGATGAGCCGTTACAAGAGCACTATTCAGGAGCTAGAGCACGCGAACGTCGAAGACCGCTCAAAGATTGCCGAACGCCGAATTGCCGCGGGTGGCGTCTTGTATGAACAGTCCCACGGAGCGGTAATGGTCGAGGACACCGCCGAAACCCGAGCAGAGCTTGAAGCGCTGAACGAGAGGATCGAGAACGCTGAGCAGAAGATCACACGAATCGATGAGATTACCGCTCGCAACGAGGAAATCAAAGAGGAGATCTCCCGCGCCCGGCGTGAAATCTCTCGTCTGGAAAACGAAGTCGTTCCAGTGTTCGAACAGATCGGCGAACGAGCCTTCGAGTTGTACCGCAACAACGATTATCTTGAGAACGAGTATACCGATCAGTTTCGAGACCTTGTCCAACGCCAGAGCGAAATCGACGAGATCGACCATGAGCTCGAGGAGTTGGAGCGCGGAAGCAACGAATTGCCCTTCATCAAACGCCTGGTCTCCGGCGGTCGCTTAGCTCTTCTTCGCAGCCGACGCAACAGCAAGCTCGAAGGTTTCCCAAAGCTCTATCGCAAGGCCGGGGCGGCGCTATGCGAAACCGATTTTCTGTCGACGATGAATGACCCAAAACTCAATGAGGTCGCTGAGCCGTACCTGGCTGCCCGCAGCCGCATACAACAGCTGGAAGAGCAGATCAATGAGCTCGATAACGAGCGCGAACGGTTACGCGCTGAACTCCATGAAATGGATGCCGAGCGCAGGCCGACACGGGCGACTCGAGAACTCCGGGAACGGGTTTCCGAGCTCAACGCGCGGCGCAATGAATGCCTTGGAGCACTGACCGACTACGTCATTGAGTCGAGTTACGATCGGGCGAAGCTACCCGACGAGGCGCGCGAAGCGCTTGAGGAGATCGATCGGCTCGAAGCGGAACAGCAAAAGCGCCAGGAACGGATCAATCGTCTCGAAGCGGCCATTGAGGCCGAACAAGTTGACTCCGAGATCGCCCAGCTCGAACAGCGACTCTCGACGTTACGCGAACGTTTAAGCGAGATCCAGAAGGAGATAGAGTCCACCGAGAGCTCGATCGACGAAGCCAAGCAACGGCGAGAGCACCTGCTCGCGCTGCGAGGCCCGGAGGAGGATCTGTAGTCGTCCCATGTCCAGCCAGTCATCGGAGCTGTTCGACACGCCGGCCGAAAGCGAACCGCTGGCCGCGCGCATGCGGCCACGAACACTCGATGAGCTGATCGGTCAGGATCATATCCTCGGGCCCGGGCGCCTCCTGCGCCGTGCTATCGCAGCCGATCAGCTCTCATCGCTCATTTTTTCCGGGCCTCCGGGAAGCGGCAAGACTACGATCGCACGCATCATCGCTAATACTACCCGGTCACGCTTCGCCGCGCTGAACGCGGTACTGACAGGCGTAACTGAGCTCCGCAAAGAAATACAGACCGCCGACGATGAGCGTCGTTTATACGGGCGCCGTACGATTCTGTTCATCGATGAGGTGCACCGCTGGAACAAGGCACAGCAGGATGCCTTACTGCCCTGGGTCGAGAACGGCACGGTGGTCCTCATCGGCGCCACCACGGAGAACCCGTTCTTCGAAGTTAACGCCGCCCTGGTCTCTCGAAGCCGTATTTTTCAACTCACACGGTTGAACGATGAGGAGCTACGCCGTGTATGCCGGCAGGCGCTCGCCGACCGCGAACGCGGTTACGGCATGTACGACGTAAGAATAGACCCCGAAGCTTTGGAGCATATCGTGCACGTGGCCGACGGAGACGCCCGGTCGTTGCTGAACGCACTCGAGTTGGCGGTCGAAACCACCCCGGAGCGTTTCCCGCCTCCCCCGGGCGAGCAAATCCACGTTACCCTCGAGATCGCTGAAGAAAGCATCCAGCGCAAGGCGCTTCTTTATGACCGTGACGGCGACTACCACTATGACACGATCAGCGCTTTCATCAAGTCGCTGCGCGGGTCTGATCCGGATGCGGCATTGTATTGGCTTGCGCGCATGATTCGTGCGGGGGAAGATCCAAAGTTTCTCTTCCGCCGCATGTTGATTAGCGCGAGTGAGGATATCGGTCTGGCCGATCCCCAAGCCCTCCCACATACCGCGGCGGCGGCGGAAGCCTTTGACCGGGTCGGGATGCCGGAGGGCGCCTTCCATCTCGCACAAGCCGCACTCTACCTGGCTACGACCGAGAAGTCCAATGCGACGTTAGGTTACTTTGACGCGGTTCAGGCAGTCGAAAGTGAACGGTCGCACGAAGTCCCGAGTCACCTGCGCGACGCCCACCGGGACAGCGCCGGGTTTGGCCATGGCAAAGGCTATTTGTATCCACACGCTTATCGCGAACACTGGGTCGCTCAGAATTACCTGCCCGCCGGTCTGCAAGGACGGGTATTCTACCGACCGAGTGAGTGCGGTTACGAAGGCACGCTACGCACGTTGATCGAACGCCGCCGTGAGGCGCAGTTGGCGGCCACCTTCGCTGCAGACTCGGACGAACTGCTCACTTACTCGCCGCTCTCACCACAGCGTGACCACTGGATAAAGCGCGCGGCAGGCGAAGCTTCGCAGCGCGTATCGGAACGCCGAGCTGCGCTTTTCGATGCGATTTCAATCCCGAGACATCTCCGAGTCCTCGTGCTGGGAGAGACGCCTTCGGCTTTCGTATGGGAGGCTGCCCGGGCTGCTCCGGAAGGACTTGTCTTCGCAGTAATCAGCGATTCCCAAGAATATCACACGGCACTGGGCTACAGCGAGCAATTCGCCGAACTGGACCGGCCGCAACTCGTACGTACAGCCGACGAAGCGCTCGCCTCGGTTCCATCGGGCTTCGAGCTTGGCTTGGGCCTGAATGTCCTGCTGCGCGAACCCGACAAGGCAGCAGCGCGTGACCGTGTGGCATCAACTCTGATTGATGGCGGGCGCCTTGCTCTCATCGAGGACTTGCCTGCTCATTCTACCCGCCTCTCGACCATTCTTGCCCGCTATGGACTCCAGAACGAGCTCGTTGAGCGCCTGAGTGCGGCGGAAGACGAGCTGTACGCCGATACGTCTGACCCGCGAATGGGCAATAGCCCGGAAGCCCTGGAGGAGCTGTTTAGTACCGCGCAGACCTCGCTTCTTGAATCGCGCGTCATCGAGTTTAAGAGTGAGCGCCTGGTCACTCGCGAGCTGCTGGAACGCTGGCTCCCCGGCGTGCAAGAATCGCCCGGCTCGACGACACAGTCAGGATACGCCGCTGCGGCCGTCCGGCACCTAAATGCGGACCAGTATCGCGCAGCCCGCGCGTTCGCGCATCGCCATTTGGCTGATGCCACCGTCGAATGGTCCACTTCAGCACTGCTAATCCTCGCCCAACTCCACCCGGGTTTCACGTGAGTACTGGAGCGAAGCTTGTTGCAGCCATTCGGCTCAAGTGATTGCACTTGCAGCCTTTAGGTCTCGCACAGCAGTGCTTGTCTTCCCGGCCGATGGTCGCGTTCGCCTAATCGTTTAGTTGCAACAAGTTTTGGCTAACCGCACAACAAGCTTCGCACCATATATCAAGGCCACCCCCACTCCTACCCGCCACCTCAGGCTGCCTTGCAGTGCTTCGGCAGGTACTCCGGGGTGGTCTTGAAGGCTGTCGGCGCCTTTCGAAACCACACCTCTTCGAATACGCCCCACAGGGGAAGTTTGGATGCAAAGGCCCGCGTGCGCCGGTAGCGGTGGGTCACCGCGCGGATCTCCTCACGCGGGATACCGGCGACCTCTCCGTGGGTGGTGGTGTCCGTCGGCGGCTGGTTGATGCGGTAGCGCTTCTCAAAGTTGTGATAGGCGGCATACACCACAAAGCGTTCAAGCGAGGCTGGAGCGTTTCGGGCAAAGCAGACCGTCTCGCGGGCATGCTCGTGGAGGTCCTTTCTTATCTCGCGGTCGAGGTAGTTTGCCGCGAACAGCGGGTTCGCGGCGGTGCGCGGGAGCTTCGAGCTTGTGGTGCGGTGCACGTAGCGCTCGCAGCGGCGCCAGGCGCTGAGCACCGGATGCGCAGAGATCGCTCTGCGGTAGGCGGGGTGCTCGTCGGTGTCCTGCACGATGCGGTCTGCGGCTGCCTCGGCGCACAGACGCACGAGTTGCTCACAGAGCGCGGTGAAGCTCTCGCTCAGCGGCGCGACGATTCTCTGGTAGACCGGCTTCAGGCGCTTGCAGCGGCGCTTCTGTGCGGCGGTCATGCGGCCTTTGCGACGCAGCGTTGCGTAGGTGAACCCATAGAGAAACTGCGACTTGCTTCCGGCAAGTACGGTGTAGTGGGTAGGGAAGTCCTGCGCATAGCAGAAGCTTTCAAGCCCGTCGGCGACGAAAGGCTCCTTGCATGTCGCCAACGGCAGGAGCTCAAGAAGCCGCGCGATATCCTGCCGCGCCTGCCGCGCGATGCGGTTCCGCACCGAGGCATGCGAAATGCCGAGCGCTCGGGCGATCGCGCGCTGGCTCTCACAGGAGACAAGACGCTTGGTGACCTCGCGGTATGAGATGCGGCGCTTGGTGTAGTAGTCCACGCGGAAGGTCTGGCGCGAGAAGGTGCGCTTGCACTCGCGGCAGCGGTAGCGGGTGACCACGCCGTGGGCAGCGGTTGCGTAGCTTCCGTAGGGGCGAAAGACATCGCCCGCGCAGGCCGGCTTGTGGTGGTGGTAGCGGCAGCGCGGATTGGGGCAGAAGGGGATATGCATTGAATCAAACCTCCGTAGTCAAGGATCGCGTACACTATCTAACTACCGTCTCAAGCGATACGGCGCTTCGCTTAAACAGGATTTGATTCAGTCCTCTTGCATCAACAACGGCTAAACCGCTATTGTTAAGCAATGGAGTCAGGCTATGCCAGATCTAGCGACTCACACCCCGTGTTAACCGACCGGCTCGGTCGACCCCTCAGGGATCTCCGGATTTCGGTGATCGACCAGTGCAATTTCCGCTGCCGCTACTGCATGCCCCGAGACCTCTTCTCCGAAGGACATCCGTTTCTCGCTCCTCAGCAGCTACTCAGCTTCCCTGAGATCGAGGCTGTGGTTCGCGCCGCCGTAGGTCTCGGTGTCCGAAAGCTAAAGATCACTGGGGGCGAACCGCTGTTACGAGCGGGTTTGGATCAGCTCATCAAACGCTTAACTCAGGTACCAGGCGTCGAAGACGTGGGCTTGATTACCAACGGCTCCCAGCTCACCGTTGCCGCCGAGCGGTTGAGAGCTGCAGGCCTTCACCGGATCTCGGTTAGTCTCGATAGCCTCAAACCGCAAACTTTCTCCTGGATTACCGACCGCGTCGGCGACCCAGGTAAAATCCTCGACGGGATAGAGGCCGCAAAAGATGCGGGGTTGGCTCCTTTGAAGGTTAACATGGTGGTACAGCGCGGAATTAACTCTGCCGAAGCCGTGGACATGGCAGCGCACTTCCGAGCGACCGACGTCATCGTGCGATTTATCGAATACATGGATGTTGGCACGCGCCATCGCTACCAATCGGGATTGCTCGTTCCCTCTCGGGAGATACGTGACGCGATACACGCCCACTGGCCGATTGAGCCGATAGGGTCGAACTATTTTGGGGAAGTTGCCGACCGCTATCGTTATCTCGATGGCGCCGGTGAAATCGGGTTCATTTCAAGCATGACACAGCCATTCTGTGGCAGCTGCACTCGACTGAGACTTGCGGCCGACGGGAAACTGTACAGCTGCCTGTTCGCGTCTCACGGGCGTGACCTGCGCCCCATACTACGCCGCGATGCTTCAAGCCACAAGAAGAATGACCCATTGCGGCTTTTGTCTCCGGAAGTGAGCCGTCGTCTGGAGGAAGCGCTTGTCGGTTTTTGGACGGCGCGGGACGACCGTTATTCGGAAGGCAGACAGGAGCAGCAGGAAGGCACTGGACAGCCCCACGAGAAGGTAGAGATGTATCACATGGGAGGCTGAGGGCCCGCCGGAGAAGGTGGGACGCTGACTGCTTCTCTTGGTAGCATTCGTACAGCAGCAGTTGCAGCACAGTGAGAGCACCGGACGAGCACGGTCTGAACCACCGTGGGCTGCAAAAGTCGAGCTGCACCGTCGCGCCCGAACCTGCGGTGCCTTGACAAAAAGTGTGAAATCGGGCAGTCTTTGGCTTCCGAAGACATGGTGGATGTAGTTCAGCGGTAGAGCACCAGATTGTGGATCTGGTAGTCGCGGGTTCAAATCCCGTCATCCACCCGACGGATAAAGTCGCCGGGATTGCGGCGGCGCATGCGCGCCCGTAGCTCAGCTGGATAGAGCGTCGGACTTCGAATCCGCAGGTCGCAGGTTCGAATCCTGCCGGGCGTAAGACATAAGCAATGGTACGAAGCTTGTTGCGACAGAGTTCCGTAATTGGTGGCTACAAGCAGAGTTATGGACCGGCTTTCGCTGTAAGGCTTTGCGCTCCGGGTTGAAAGGGCGTAATCGCTGCGGTATTGACAGTTGCAGCCGGGGCTACAACAAGGTTAGTACCACTATGAGAGCGCAAGCAGGTGCCGAGCGCCAGGGCGCCTCTCTCGAACTGCTACGGGCCGTTAGCTCAGCTGGTAGAGCAGCGGACTCTTAATCCGCGGGTCGCAGGTTCGATCCCTGCACGGCTCAACTAAACTACTTGACCGAACTGAAAC
>PUNW01000368.1 GCA_003552665.1 Spirochaetaceae bacterium
ACGACTACCAAGCCATGATGGAGCAGGCTGATGTGCGTGGAGAGGATGGTGGACTCCTGCCCGCCGTGCTGGGTTGCGCTAGCGGTGAAAACGCTCCCGACCTTGCCGATGAGCGCGCCGTTTGCCCAGAGCGGACCGGTCGAGTCGAGGAAGTTGCGCATTTGCGCAATCATGTTTCCGAACCGTGTGGGCGTACCGATGATGATGGCATCGGCCGCGACGAGGTGATCGTGCGTGGCTTCCGGAATGTCCAGGATGCTCTGCTGGAAATCCCACGCTCCCATGGACTTCAAGACGTCCTCAGAGAGGGTCTCCGGAACGCGCGTAATCTCAACCTCCGCCCCCGGTACCTGTCCGGCGCCTTCGGCGACTGCCTCTGCCATCCGGTAGATATGGCCGTAGGTCGAATAGAAAACAACTAGTACCTTCATAGGTGTACCTCCAAACAAATGGTATGCTGAACTAGCTTGGTCCGATTGGCATTTCGGCATGTCGCCGGGGGACCGTTCCGAACCGGTGTGGATGTCGCTCATCGTGCGCGGCAGACCTCTCCTACGCGCTGCGTCCTGTATGCGCGATCGCGATTCTCAAAAACAAACTAATCATTAGCTGATTACTATTGATTAGTTGCTACATAAAGTAAGAAATGAGATGCTGATCGTCAACAGTTATGTTATAATTAGAGTCAGGAATGAGCGTAGATTATAGCTCAATGTGTCCGCGCTACGAAGCGGCGGCCGCGCTACTCGGAAAGAAATGGGTTGGACTGATTATACGCGTGCTCATGGCGGGCCCAAAACACTTCGGCGACTTCAGGTGTCAACTACCTCAACTAAGTGAACGGCTGCTTTCAGAGCGGTTAAAAGAGTTGGAGGAGCACGGCATAGTCGCACGCACCGTCCTCGAGAGCCGTCCCGTGCGCGTCGAGTATCGACTCACCGACAAGGGGCGCGACCTCGAGCCTGTGGTCCGCACCATTCAGGAGTGGGCGGAGACCTGGTACTAGAACCTCTACCCAGGTCTCTCCAACCCGAGTCTCTACCGCGGGACAGCGATACTAGTAAATCCCCTCAGCTACGCGGCTCACGGAGCATCGGCGTCACCCGGGGGAGCTTCCCCGATGTTGATACTGCCGAGCATTCTGAATCCGTGGCGCTCGTACAGCGGTAGATTTCGCGAACTCGTCGACTCCAGATATGCAGGTAGGGCCTGGCGTGAATCCTTCAACGTCGTACTCCATACACCGTCGCCCTATGGTAGGGAATCTCGCAGTATAGAGCAAGCGTCTGAATGGGTCAGGCGGGGTCATTGCTCGGTTCCCCGTCTCTCATCACGAGGACGATGCGGCCGCGACCGTGACCGGTTTCGCACAGCCGGTGCGCGTGCGGCGCCTCGTCGATGGGGAATACCCGCCCGATGGCCGGCTGAACGTGGCCTTGCCTGATGAGCTCGAGGATCGTGACTAACTGTGCGTTTGTTGGACGCGACCTATTCTTCACCGCCCGAATACGGTATTCGTGCGCCACGTCTTGTGACGGTGTCTCGACGATCGATACGACGGTACCTCCGCGTCGGACAGCCTGCATTAAGCGTTGCAGCACCGTGCCGCCGATTGTGTCGAGCACGAACTCGGGGTCCCGCACAGTGGTCTCGAACGCTGCCGACTGGTAGTCGACGTCACCGGCAAACGCAGTCCCCGGGGTGTAAGGAAGCTCCGCGTGAGGACTATGCGCAAACTCCCCCCGGCGGATGCGACAGTCGACCGGAAGCACCGCGGCGGCGCGCACGCGAACCGCTCTCATCGTAGTTTTCATCATTCAGTCCTCCTCGCCGTTTCCAGCCTCACGTCTCGCTACTACAGGTTCGCTGACATTCCGCGTCTCTGGGGCCTTGAGAGACACCACGCCCATTTGGGCGCAGAGGGTTGATCAGCTCGTCACGGTCCAGACGCGCAGCTCGCAGCACAGTTATCGCTGCAAGAATGGGTACGATGCCAGATACCGCGAAGATCATGGTGTACCCAATCATGTCGCCCAACCGGCCGGCGAGTGACATCGAAACAGGCATGAACGCAAGCGATACGAAAAAATCGAGTCCGGAAACGCGGCCGCGAAGGTGAGCGGGAACACGCCGTTGAAGGAGGGTGCCCCAGATAACCGCGGCGGCCGAACCGGTGGTTCCGATAACGCCTGCCGATACCAACAGAATCCAGAGCGAACGGGCGACGCCGAACGTCGCAAGCGGAAGCGCGCCGCCTCCCCATATCAGCAACATCGCGGTGAGATAGCGTCGCGGAAACTGCCTGGTTGAAACGCTCAATGCTCCAGCCGCAGCCCCAATGCCGAACGCCGAAAGAACGAAACCGTACTGCGTAGCACTTGCCCCCAGTCGGTCAACAACGACGAACGGTCCAAGCACGTACAGCGGCCCGAATACCACGGTTACATAGATCGTGCCGAACAGCATCGACCCCAGCACCCAAGGGGTTCGGCACGCGTAGGCGACTCCGTCGCGCATATCCGCCAAGAACGTCTGTCTGTCGGCCTTCGGACGCGACGCTGCCTCGTGGGGCGACTCTACGAGGGGTAATACCAGCAGCGTCGCGAGGAGATGCGCGGCACCGGCAACCATGATCGCGTGCGCCGCCGACGCGGCTGCCACTGCGCCTCCGAGCAACGGACCGACCGCCTGGTGCGCCACGGGGCGTAGCACGCCTTCCAGGCCGTTTGCAGCGTACAGGTGCTCGGGCGGAAGAACGGACGGTACGTACGCCGAGTATGCCGGAATAAAGAGAGCCTGCGCCCCACCGGCGACTAAGGCCGCCGACGCCAGAACTGAGATTTGTGCTGCACCAAGCATAGCGATGGTTCCCGTCAACAGAGCAGCGACACCGCGGACAAGCTCGACCGTCATGATGACTCGTCGCCGGGACAGCCGGTCGGCCAGAACTCCCGCAAACGGCAGTCCAATGGTCATCCCGATTGAGAATGCAGTTGTCACAATGGATAGCTCGGCTGGACCGCCCTCCATTGAGACGACCAGTGACACCAGCGCGATGTTCCATGCTCCGCCGCCGAGCAACGAGGCTGTCATACAGCCGACCAGTAGGCGGTATCGCTTATGCTCCAGCGGGCGCAATACTGAAAACAGACTATGTGAACTCACAGCTTACTCCGTCGTTTGGGTTTGTCTACATACAATGACTGTTGTAAAATGTACAACGAGGATTGTATACTCCCGAAGTTACAGCGCCTGTTGTTCAAAGTAAAGTGTTTAATGTAAAATTAGATCGGTCGGCCTCGGCAGGTGTTACCGGCAGAGGCGTTGCAGCGGTGTATCATGGCAAGTGTCGCTAAGGAAGGGCAGAGCGACGACGCAAGCGGGGAGGTACGTTTCGTGAGGCAATACGACAAGCGGCCACAAGGCGGTCTGGCCGAAAAACGCGCTGCGATTCTAGAAGGCGGACTCAAAGCTTTTGCTCAGCATGGATACACAAGAGCCACGATCGATTCAATTGCTTTCCGAAGCGGCGTTTCGACACGGACGATCTACAACCACTTTTGCGACAAAGAGCACCTGTTTCAGGAAGTCATTCAGTTCAGCGCCGAGCGGGTGGCTCAGGCGTATCTCGCTATCATCGATCGATATCTGCGAAAGGTTACCGACCTCGAAGACGACTTTCTCGACCTCGGCCGTGCCTGGGTCGAACCGATGCCGGAATATGCCGACCACGACGCATTGGTGCGCCAGATACTGGCCGAGGCCGCACATATTCCGGTCGCCGCGATCAGAGCTTGGCAGGAAGCCGGCCCATTGCGCGTAAGGCGGGCGCTTGCGGCAGCTCTAAGGCGCCTGGCTGAGCTCGGGTGGCTGCATGTGGACGACCCTGAATCCGCGGCGCTTCACTTCACGCTTCTGGTAAGCGCGGGGCAACACCCCCATCGACAGATTGCGCCTCTGGAAAACCGGACAATCGATCTAGTCGCCGCCGGCATACGCGCGTTTCTGTACGGCTACGCTCGTTGACCGTCACAACGTTCACAGCGGGCCGACTTAAACGGTGCCGGCGGCTATTCCGGTCGTTGCCTCCGCCCACTTTCCTATCGCGGCGAGTTTCCGGTATAACAGTCTCCATGGCTAGAAAGGAGCTGCAGAAACAAGCGAAGCAGTTGCGTGCACGTAAGAGGGCACGGCACGAGATGGCGCGGAAGGTGCGTCGGGTCGCGCTGATTGCGGTTATTGTGCTCGCGGTCGCGGGCTTCGCGACACGCTACTTCAACCGCCCCGGTGAGCCCGTCCCCAGCCAGGGGCGGGAGCATATTCCGGTGGGAACCTCGCACACGGTACAGTACAACAGCGACCCTCCTACCTCGGGGCCGCACTACGACCCGTCGGCCGGACCGGGCATCTACGACGAGCCGATGCCCGACGGATATCTTATTCACAGCCTCGAGCATGGCTACGTCATCATTTCCCATAATACTGAAGGCATGCCTACCGAACAGCAAGCCCTTCGGCGGTGCGCTTGCTTCTCTCCTTCGCCCGCGCGCCAGCTGAGCGTCCGGCGGGGGTAACGACCGAGGCGCGCAGCTCCTCGGCAGCGTCAGGCTCTTCCTCGGCAAACAACAGCGGCTTAAGCCACTCGCGCATATGCCACTCCACGTAGTAGGCAAGCATGCAGAGAAACACATGAGTGCGCACGCGGTGCTCGAGGTAGTGATAGATAGGCCGTATCTTCAGATCCACCGTCTTCAGACAGCGGAAAGCCTGCTCGACTTTCGAAAGATCCTTGTAGGCGCGCACCGCCTGCTCGTCGGAAAACCGCTCGGCAGAGACGCTGGTGCGGATTACGTACAGCCCGTCAAGCGCAGCCTCGGCGGCGAGAAACGGATTGCGGCAGACAATCAGTCGCTCGCCGGGATAATCAGGCGCCTCGATCTCCACCAGATCCTGCTCGTCAAACAACGAGCGTTCAATGCGGCCTTGGTTGAGCAGTTTCCTGATCGCCGCAGAGCGCAGCGCGGTGACCCAGTCAAGCCCCGCTACGGGGCGAAACTGCTCATCGATGTGCCGTGCGGGGATCATCCCGCGGTCACCGACGGAAATAACCCGCCCGATCGCAAAGCGCCGGCGGATCTTCTCAATCTGCTTCGAAAGGGTCGTCGGAACGCCGGTGCTGCCGGGAAACACCTCGACGGCCACCGGACAGCCCTCCTCGCTTGACAGAAGCCCGTAGACAATCTGCGGATAGCCGTTTTTCCCATCACGGTTGTGGCCGAACTCGGCAAGCGTACAGCGGGTTCCGGTATAGAAAC
>PUNW01000176.1 GCA_003552665.1 Spirochaetaceae bacterium
GCCACGATCATCACCATGCTTACTTTCTCATGGTAACCGGGGTTGGTCTGCAAAAAACGCTCAAACGCACGCAGCCGCTGCAATATGCCCTTGCTGTAATCCAGGCGATCTACCGACAGAATCAGGCGCTGGCCGCCGAGCTCTTCGCGCATTCGGTCGATATTCTGCTGTACCTCGGGACGCTCGGAAGCGCGCGAGTACTTCTCGTAGTCGATCCCCATCGGGAAGACGTCGACCTTGATGAGACGGTGCTCGCGCATGATCTTCGCCATGTTGTGCTCGTAGCCGGTGATACGGCGGACGCTGCTGAGAAAGTGTCTGGCATAGTCGTAGGTGTGGAAGCCGACCAGGTCGGCTCCGAGCACGCCCATCAGGATCTCGTGCCGCCACGGCAGCAGCCGGAATAGCTCGTACGAGGGAAACGGAATATGCAGGAAAAAGCCGATATTAACCTCGGGGAACGCCTGCTTCACCATATCGGGCAGTAGCATAAGCTGGTAGTCATGGATCCAGACGTAGTCATCCGGCTCGATCAGCTCTGAGACGCGTTCGAAGAATCGGCGGTTCACCGTCTGATAGGCGTCCCACAGGGTGTTGTCATACTCTACGTAGGTTGGAAAGTAGTGAAACAGCGGCCAGATGATATTGTTACAGAACCCGTAGTAGAAGCGATCGAGATCTGCGTGCGTCAGGCTCACCGGCACGCTCTTGTATTGCTCCCGCAGCGTCTCCGCGATGTCTTCCGACAGCTCCGGGGTGATGTCATCCTCAGCGACGCCGCTCCAGCCGACCCACAGGCTGTTCTCGTGTGCGTGTAATGAGCTCAGGCCCGTTGCCAGCCCGCCGACACTGGGGGAGAACACAGGCTCGCCGTTCTGTATTTTTACCGAAGTAGAGAGTCTGTTGGAAACGAGTATGATTTTGCCCATGGTGAAAGTATAGCCCGAATGCGATTGCACCGTAAACCGGCGCATCGGGCCGCTGTCTTGTCAGACGGCGTCGCCACCGAGGAGCGCGTGGATCGAGGCGGCTGCCTTGCGGCCTTCACCCATTGCGAGAATTACGGTGGCGGCGCCGAGCACGATATCGCCGCCGGCGTACACGCGGTCGATCGAGGTCTTTCCATTTTCGTCGGTCAGGATATTGCCCCATTTGTTGGTTTCGAGCTCCGGGGTCGTCTGGGTGATCAAGGGGTGCGAGTCGTTGCCGATCGAGACCAGGGCCGTGTCAACCTCGATAACGGTTTCGCTGCCGGGTATCGGAACAGGCCGGCGGCGTCCGGAGTCATCAGGTTCGCCGAGCTCGTAGGCGAGACACTCCACACCCACAACACGCTCGTCCTCGTTTCCGAGAATGCGCTTGGGGCTACGCAGGAAATGAAACCGGACGCCCTCTTCCTCGGCGTTGTCGACTTCCTCGGCCCGTGCCGGCATCTCGGTGCGTGTGCGGCGATAGATCACGTTTACCTCTTCGGCTCCGAGGCGCACGGCGGTTCTCGCTGCGTCCATCGCGACGTTTCCGCCGCCGAACACCGCCACTTTGCGGGGTTGAAAGATCGGGGTCTCGGCTCGTTCGCGGTCGTACGCCTTCATGAGGTTGCTGCGGGTCAGGAACTCGTTGGCCGAGAATACGCCCACGAGGTTCTCGCCCTCTATACCGAGGAACTTCGGCAGCCCGGCGCCGCTGCCGATGAAGACTGCGTCGTATCCATCCTTGTCGAACAGGTCCTGCAGTTTCCGCGTGCGGCCGACCAGGAAGTTCGTCCGAATCTCCACACCCATGCGCTCGAGAGTACGGATCTCATCTTCGACAATGGCTTTGGGTAGCCGGAACTCAGGGATCCCGTACACCATCACCCCGCCCGGGCGATGAAAGGCTTCCAAAATTGTGACCGCGTGGCCTTCGCGCCGCAGATCCGCCGCTACCGTGATGCTCGCCGGTCCGCTTCCGATCACGGCCACCCGTCTGCCGGTTTCGGGTTTCACCTCCGGCACTCCGCAGCCATGTGTGCTGCGCTCGTGATCGGCGACGAAGCGTTCGAGGCGTCCGATCGAGACAGCCTTTAGGGCGTCCTTATGCACCTTCCCAACGGTGCAGGTTGCCTGGCACTGGTTTTCCTGTGGACAGACGCGCCCGCAGATCGCCGGAAGTATATTGGCTTGGTGGATGATCGTGACCGCTTCATTGTACCGGCCGTCTTCGATCGCTTTGATGAAGCCCGGGATGTCTACGCCGACCGGACAGCCGTCAACACAGTCTGCTTTCTTACACTGGAGACAGCGCGCCGCTTCCACTCGCGCTTGCGCTTCGGTGTAGCCGTAGGTAACTTCCGACATATTGGAACGGCGTTCAACCGGATCCTGCGCGGGCATCGCCTGCTGCGGGATTTTGAGCCGCTCTTTGGGCGTAAGCTGTGTACCCTTACCCTCGATAGATCTCAGCAGGCCGGTTGCTTCCCGATCGAGTGCTTCCGGCGTAGCCTTGCTCATTCGCGCACCTCCTCTATTTGGCATTCTTGAAGCTTGCGCTTTTCCTGATCCCGATACGCTTCGAGCCGCTTGAGCATGTTGTCGAAATCAACCAGGCGCCCGTCGAACTCAGGGCCGTCTACGCAGACGAACTTTGTCTCGCCGTTGACCGTCACCCGGCATCCGCCGCACATACCCGTTCCATCGACCATGATGGTGTTGAGGGAGACCATCACCGGGATATCGTAGCGCCGGACCGTCTCTACGCAGAACTTCATCATGACCGCCGGTCCGATCGCCACCACCAAGTCCGGCTGCGGATCAATCTCACACAGCTCGGCGAGCGGCTCGGTCACCAGTGCTTTACGACCGTAGGAGCCGTCGTCGGTACAGACGATCAACTCGTCGCTTACCGAGCGCATCTCGGGCTCCAGTATCACGAGCTCGCGTGTGCGGGCGCCGATTACGGTCGTGAGCTGGTTGCCTTCGCGCTTGAGCGCTTGCACAATCGGAAACATCGGGGCAACGCCGATTCCGCCGCCTACCGCTACCACGCGCCCGAAGCGCCTGATTTCGGTGGGACGGCCGAGCGGGCCGAGGAGGTTCGCAATCCTTTCTCCCGTGTTCATCGCAGCAAGCTGCCGCGTGCTCTTGCCTACCGCTTGAAAAACAAGCGTGATCGAGCCTTCTTCAGAATCAGCGTCGGCGATCGTGAGCGGAATACGCTCGCCAAACTCGCTATCGATCTGCAAGATCACGAATTGACCGGGTCGGCGCTCCTCGGCAATCAGCGGAGCCTCTACCCGAATACGAAACACATGCGGGGCTAACTGCTGTTTCTCGAGTATCCGGTTCACAACCACCATCCTTGCCGGCACGGACAAGTGTCCGCCGGCGATTGCTTATGTAATTGCTCGATAGAGTTGTACTGATTGGTATATGGTAACATCTCTTGAAGCGTGCGTCGAACGGTCCCGGCGGGGGTAGCGCTTCGCAGATGCTCGCTTGTGTTATGGCTCAGTGCGCTTCCGGTCCCGCATCGGCGACGGTAGGGATATCCTTCTTGGTGATCGAGCACAGGATCTCGTCGGTCAAGGGCGAGATCGAAGAGATACGGTTGGCCTGCTTCTCAACAGTCTTCTCGAACAGGTTGCGGACGAGTCGCCCGTTTCCGAAGCTCTTGTTGCGCTGTCCGTGCAGTTCGGTGAGGAGGTTGAGCATCGCCCGGCGGGCGGGCTTTGTCAGCGTGAACGATGCATTCTCGGTGAAGATATCGAGGATCTGCATGAGCTCTTCGGGGCTGTAGTGGTCGAAATAGAAGTAGCGGTTGAATCGTGACTTCAGACCGGGGTTCGAGTCGATGAAGCGCTGCATCTCGTCCGGGTAACCGGCAACGATTACCACTAGACGATCGCGATGATCCTCCATCCGTTTGAGTAAGGTGTCGATCGCTTCCTGTCCGAAGTCCTTACCGTGACTCTCCGCCGGGCTCAGCGCGTAGGCCTCGTCGATAAACAGGACACCGTCGAGCGCCTCCTGCACCGTCTCGTTGACCTGAATAGCGGTCTGACCGACGTAGCCGGCCACCAGGCCGGCGCGGTCAGTTTCAACCAGATGGCCGCTCTCGAGCAGCCCGAGGCACTTGTACACCTTGCCGAGATAGCGCGCGATTGTAGTCTTCCCGGTACCGGGCGGACCATAAAAGACCGCGTGCATCGAGAACTGGGTAACCGGCAGCCCCCGGCGCTCACGCTCCTGATGCACCTTGATCAGGTTCACGAAGGTCCGTACCTGGTCCTTGACCTTCGCCATACCGATCAGTCGATCGATACTCTCCATCACCTCTTCGAGAGTCTCTTCCTGCTCCTCGGTCTGGATGCGCGCCGACTGTCGTGCACGGTCTTTGGCTGTCTTGGTCCTGTCGGCGGAAGCGGTTCGCTCTTCGCCGTAGATGATACGCCGGATCTTCTGCAGCCGACGAGCACGAACCTCGGAAGCGATCCCATCGGCCTTGATTACGATTTGGGCAAAGGAGTAGAAAACCGCGGCCATCTTGTCGAAATGAGAGCTGTTCTCCTGTTTGTCGAACAACCGCAGGTATTCAAGCGAGCGCAGCATTCCGGTTTCCTTGCTGTGACGTCCGGATTTGCGGATCTCGTTTGCGAACAAGTTCCAGTGCGAGAGAATCGCCTTACGCTGGTGCAAAGGCAGTGATTCGTAGCGGAACAGATCGATGATAAGCTCGCGATCTTTGATGAGATTTTGGCGCAGCGGCATGAGCGTCATCGCGATAAAGAGTCTGCTCTCGTCCGCGATTTGTCGCTCACCCTCCAGGCAAAGGTGCGCAACGTACATCAGGTCATCGGTCATCTGTTGAAGGAACGCAGGCTCACCGTTGAACTGTTTGTACTTGTTGACCTCCAGGAACAGCTTGCGCGCCTCGCTGTGGAGGAACTTGAAATTCTCAAGCTTCGCTTCCTGGGGGGAAAGCGACGGTCTGCGGGCCGGCTCATCCTCCTCATCATCGTCCGTCCCCGAATCGGACACCGCGTCGAGCTCGAGACGCGGCCCTGGGCCGGCCTGGTCCGAAGGATCTTGGTCTGTGAGCGGTCTCACCTCCGGCACGGTCCCCTCCGGCATGGGCTGTGCGCCGCGCGACGCCGCTTTGGGCCCGGCAACTGCGCCGGGCGGGGCAACCTCAGGCGGCGCACCCTCAGGCGGCGCGTCCTCGCCCGCCGCGGTTGGGCCGTCACGGTTCTCGCTTGGAGCCGGCGATTCCTCGGCACCGACACCGGTGACCGGCGCAGCATGCTCGGCGGGTTCCGGCGGCGC
>PUNW01000278.1 GCA_003552665.1 Spirochaetaceae bacterium
CTGCGCGGCCACCCCAAAGCGGTTGCTCTGGTGCAGAAAAACTCAATGCGGATCATTCTGCCAAGCATCGTGGTGGCCGAGCTCTATGCGGGCGTCAGGGGTGAAGAGGAACTCGCTGCGCTTGATCGCTTCGTAGGGCTCTTCCGTATTGTCCCTGTTTCAACAGAGCTCGCGCGCGCCGGAGGGCTCTACGCGAGGGACTACGCGGAGTTGCACGGTGTCGGTTTGGCCGACGCAATCATAGCGGCAACTGCTGATGCCGAAGCTGCCGATTTGAACACGCTCAACACAAAGCATTACCCCATGTTTGCCGGCCTGCAACCCGCGTACCGCAAGACGGCATAAGCCCGCTCAGGAACTGCGGGCGCGCCTTCGCTCGCCGGCCGTCGTCACGGTAGAACTCCAGGCCGATTATTCTGGCAAGGGTCTGTATACGGTGCAAGAATATTCCCGATCGGTAATCTTTCGGCGGAAAAGGGCCCCTGTGGTACGCCATGTTCCCGTTCGGGAATGTTTGGCTTGACAGGCGCCTCATAGAGCGATATATTCCCTATCGGTAACATGAACGCCAAAAACCCAGAGCAGCTTGGCGCCGCCATTCGCGCAAGGCGCCGACAGCTGAACGTCACCCAAAAGGATCTCGCGCTGACTTGCGGGACGGGCCTGCGCTTCATTATTGATCTTGAGAAGGGGAAGCCGACCTGCCAAATCGGGAAAACCCTGCAGGTGATCCAAGCTCTGGGGCTCACACTCGACCTTGTTAGCCCCTGCGTCGCCCCCGGTCTAAACGAACGGCCATGAATACCCTCATCGTTCATCTACTCGGCGAGCGAGTCGGGACGCTCCAACAAGACGAGAGCGGGTTGCTGACGTTCTGCTACGATGAGGCATGGCTTGAGAACCCGAACGCCATACCGCTCTCTCGTTCACTACCGCTCCAAAGCGGGGCGTTCCCAACGAAGAGCACTCGTGCGTTCTTCGCGGGCATACTTCCTGAGGAGGGTTTGCGAGAAAAGATCGCGGAGATACTCGGCATCAGTAGCAGCAATGACTTTGCAATGCTCGAGAGAATAGCCGGCGAGTGCGCCGGTGCCGTGAGTCTGTTTCCTGAAGATGTTGCTCCGACGGATGCGCAGAATGCACGCTATCGCGAACTGAGCGAACAGGAGTTGCAGCAACTCATCGCCGAGTTACCGAATCGCCCCCTCATGGCCGGGGCGGAGGGGCTGCGACTGTCACTCGCCGGTGCACAGGACAAGTTGCCCGTGGCGGTGCTGCGAGACGGAATATGCCTTCCTCTCGGCGATACTCCCAGCACGCACATACTGAAGCCCGAACCGGACCGTTTCCCGGGACTGGCCGCCAACGAACTTTTCTGCATGACTTTGGCTGATGCAGTCGGCTTGAACGTATCTCATATCGAGTATCGCCCGATCGGAAGAAGACCGTGCGTTCTGGTTCACAGATACGACCGGAATACCAATGAGGCCGGCTACACGACCCGACTGCATCAAGAGGACTTCTGCCAGGCGCTCGGGTTCCCGCCTGAGCGTAAGTACCAGGCAGAAGGAGGCCCGGCACTTGGCGACTGCATTTCCCTGCTTCGGGACTGGTCGACCGCACCCGTTGTCGATATTCCCGCCTTTATCAACGCCCTCATCTTCAACGTGTTGATCGGCAACGCCGATGCTCACGCCAAGAACTACTCGCTATTGTATTCTGTCGGCGAGCGGCGCTTGTCGCCGTGCTATGATCTTGTCTGCACGCTTGCGTGGCCCAATCTCTCCAAGAATCTCGCGATGAAGATTGGCGGCTGCAACTCAGTAAACGCATTCACAATCGGCGACTGGAAGAAGATGGCGAATAAGACCGGCCTTGCTTGGCCGATGCTTCGAGCACGAATGGAGGAAAGCTGCCGTGACGTTCTCGACGAGCTCGGCGAGGTCCAGGCGCAGATACGCGCGTACAACGAAACTATGGCCACGCTACTTCACAAAACCATAGAAGGCCGAGCGAGTAGAATGCTTGTAGCGCTCTCCAAGCCGGGCCACTAAGCGAGCGGGCTACGAGCGGTTCGTCTGTGGAAGCGTAGCGCTCCGGGGTGCGGCACTTCAAGCCACGTCGCGCTACGCGTAGATCAAACGGCCCTTCGGTTCCGGTATCGGGCGACCAAGCTCGCGGGCAGTTTCGATCCATTCCTCGATCACACGTCTGGCATTGGCAACTGCGTCCTCATAGCTCTCACCGTCAGCCATACAGCCCGGAAGCTCCGGAACCTCTACGATGAATGACTGATCCTCGTCGCTCCAGTAGATGATGAGTTCGTATCTAATCGACATCGATCTCTCCCAATCCTCGATTCTGCAAGACGTTTCGCACCTGCTTGACCTGGTAAGGTTTAGCCTTGCCTCCCTTTGATTGCAGATTCAGAATCTCCGGAACATCAGCTCGCGTATATATGTGGTGACTTCCCTTTATTCGTTCCTCGAAGCCCAGTCGAACAAGCAGTGACCGAAGCTGCGAGAACTCGATATTCCCGTCGTTGCCTCCGGACAGAATTCTCCGCCGGAGCTTCGCGTGTCCACCCATGATGCTCCAGTACAAGTCTACACTGTTCTCGCGACTGTTGACCAGACTACGTTCAGAGATTCCCCAACGGGCAAGAGCGAGCGCGGTGAGCCGTTGTGGCCTAAGTTGAGAAACGGCCTACCGAAGTGCCAGGAAGACGAACGCGAGAATCGGAACGCTAAGGAACTGCGCCGCCCAGGGGCTCACCAACGTTCTCAGACAGCTGCAGGAAAACATCCTCGAATGCCGCGTAAAGTGCGCCCGGGCGCGATTGTGCTCGGACACGCTCATAGCCGCAGCCACGGCCATGAAACGAAGCGACAACGCCGTGGTCACCACAAGGTTGTCAAACTGCCAACGGCGTGGTCGTGCGCCGGGAGCCCATGCAGGGCCGGGCTTCCTGCATCTAATCTCCGGCGGCTGCGCTAAGACATTGTATTGTCGTAAATAAGAGTTCTCCGAGGTAAGAACGGCCGTTCTTTAGGCTTCTCGGCACGCGTATTGCATGGCGGTTGGCGGTAGACCGGACTCGGAGGTCGAGAGGCCGAAGGGATACACCGAACCATTGGGCGCCGCAGCTCGGCGGTCTGAAGCCGAGCAACGGCCAGCGCTCCTGCGAGCCACCGGTCAATCAGATTGGAACGAAGGAGTTGTAGACGGCAATGAGGAACCTGATTACCTACGGCGTGTGTTTGGCGGCGGCGGCGATGCTTCTTTTGGGGTGCACCAACCTGTTTAGCTCGGACAGCTCGGACAGTTCGGAGAACGGCGATACGACCAGCGACGGCGAGTTGACCATTCAGGGCCAGCTCCATGGGCTCAGTGGGCTTTCAGGCCAGTCGGTGGAAGCCCAGCAGCAGGAGGCCGATTGGGTGGTTGTGGCGCTCTCCTGGTCGCACGGGTTTGAACCTCCGGACCTGTTTGCGGGATTGGCCGGCGAAGCGGACTCCGGCTTTGAGCTCACGTTCTGGGAGGACGCCGAGGTCATCGACCTGGGAAGCGACGGCACATTCAGCTACTCGCCGCCGGTTGACGGCGGGTTTGTGCTGTTTGCAGTGGATTTAGAGGACGACGGTGACCCGGTGAAAGGGCTGATCGGGGTAGGCACCGGTGAAGAGGGCCTGGTGTGGCAGGCGATGGATACCGAGTTTCTCACCGGGACGGTTGATCTGGGCACGATTGCGCAGAACAATGGGCTGATCTGGGGCTCCGACACGACGGTGCAACAGCTCGAGGCCGGCGGCGCATTAACCGATAGCGAAAGCGTGCTGCAACTCGCCTACTTCGACGACGGTGTGCGGATGCTCAAGAACCACCTCAATGTGGGCTACGATATCAGCAGGGGTGGTTTGGCAGAACGTGCATACAAGCCGGTCGTTGTAGTGATGTATGCCGGCGGCGAAGCTGAAACCGAGTATGATGAACTCAAAGCGGGCTTCGAGCCGGGGGACCTCGAGCGCGAGGAGGGCTACATGCTCGCGGTTGTGGTGCAAGGCAATCCAACGATCGAGTTGAAGCCGCCGGAGGAGATCTCCTGGGATCATGAGGATGAATCACAAAGCCTGACCGACTTTAAGGAGATCGAGCTCTACGACGAGGAAGGTTCGGGCATCTACTCCGGAGGGTTTAGGTTCTACGAAGACGAGGACGACGACATGGGACGGTTCATTCCCCTCGATGAACACTTCAGCGCCAACTGGACGATAAAAGTCAACGACGATGAATACGAGATAAACCTCGACAGCGCGCTGACCGCCGATGATCTGACCGGCGAACAATCCCCATTTCCGGTTCCGCGGATTGACGTCAATGTCGATGACGCCGATCTGCTTGAGTCTATTGAAGTGGAGTGGTTTCAAATGGACGGCGGGGTCGCGCCCGGCCAACTTAGCCAGTCTGTCCGCGAACGGCTGATCGGGACGTTTCAAGTGAAACTCAACGACGAGGACGCGGAGGAAGACGGAATTAAGTATCAGGAACAGCTTTATCCCGACGCCGGCGAGAGCGCGGTTACCGTGGTGGAGCCGGATAAAGGATGGAAACTAGATCCCGAGCACACACAAGGCGATGACGACGAAGAGCCCTTCAGGCTAACTGACATCTCGCTCACGGTTTCGCTCAAGATGACCCACGTTGTGCTCGATTACGGGTGGGGGTACTACGACGAAGACGATGATTGACCGCCCACCTCGGGCAGCTCCGCTGCGGCCCGGCCGCGGCGGGAAGTGAGGGGGTAGCGAAATACCGGGGGCGCGGCCCGGCGGAGCGTGAGCGCAGCCGGATCAGCCGCGTCCGAACCCCAGGGGCGCGGCCCGCCCCGGGGCGAGCCCCTGGGGCCGGTATGGAGCGAGGGGGAGCCTTCCCCCTCCCCACAATAAAAACGAGAAGCCGGACCTTGTGAGAACCGCCAAACCCAGTGTATACTCTCAAATAAAGCAAAATCGATAAATTAAGACGTTTCCGTGTACTGAGCCGTGGCGAGAGCTGAGCAGAAACAGATTCGCATAGTTGTTATCCATCACGACGTGGGCGCCGGGGCGTCCGGGCAACGAGCGGGGCAGATGTCGGGGGCGGGGCTTGTTTGAAACAGCACACAAGGCCGCCGATCCGCTTGAAGCCTTTGTCGGGAGCACGGAGGCAGCGGTGCGCCTCAAGCACGATGCGCGCGCCTATGCGCAATCCGACACTCCGCTGCTGATCACCGGTGAGACCGGCACCGGCAAGGAGCTTGTGGCGCGGGCCGTCCACGCATTGTCGGCGCGGGCCGGTGAGCTCTTTGTGCCGATCAACTGCGCTGCCTTTTCGCCCCAACTGGTGGAGAGCGAGCTCTTCGGCCACGAGGCCGGGGCGTTCACCGGGGCGGTGCGGGCAAAGAAGGGACTCCTGCGGGTGGCCGACCGCGGGACGCTGCTGCTTGACGAGGTGGCCGATCTGCCGGCACACGTACAGCCGAAGATGCTGCGCGTGCTGCAGTTTGGAACCTTTTACCCCATTGGGTCGGAGACCGAGCGGCGCGTTGACCTTCGCATTATCTCGGCTACCAATAGGCCGCTCCATGAGATGAACGGGGCGGCGGGGTCGCTGGGGGAGTCGGGGCTGCCGGGGGCGCCAGGGGCAGCGGGCACCCTTCGGGATGACCTGCTTTATCGGCTCAATGCGTTGCATCTGCATATCCCGCCGCTGCGCGAACGGCCCGAGGACATCCCGCTGATTCTCAACCACCTTGCCGCACGCCGAGGCCTGCCGGCGCCGCAGCTCAGCGGCAGAGCCAAATCGCTGCTGTGCGGGTATTCGTTTCCCGGCAACGTGCGGGAGCTTGAGAACCTGCTGGAGAAACTGCAGGTCAGGGGCGAGCTTCGCCGCGATCCCGAAGCGGTTGTGTCGGCCGAGGCCCTCGAAGAGCTGCTGTACCATGGAGGTTCGGGCGGCTGCGCGGAAGACCGGGACACGGCGCCGCCGAACGGCATGGCGCCGCCGAGCGCGGGGATGCCGCCGAACGGCATGGCGTCGCCGAACGCGGCGATGGTGCCGAACGGCTTCCAAGACGCTGTGGCGCGGGCTCTCGGCAATGGGTTCTCACTCAGCGAGTATCTGGAGGGTGTTGAACGCGAGATCATCGACGCGGCTTTGAAAAGCCATTCGGGCAACGTCTCACAGGCGGCTCGCGCTCTCGGCATCAGTCGGCAAGGTCTGAAGAACAAGATCAACCGTTACGGAATCGGCCGCTAAGACCGATGGGTACACCAGTCGGCGTGGCGGCGGAGGCGCGCCGCAGTGTGGGGTGGTGTGCGCGCGGGCGGTATCGGCACGCGCGGGGAAAGCTGCGGGCGCCGGCGGGCGCGTGGGCGGCCGGCGGTGACCAGCGGCGGCCGTCGTGTAGCAACCGGCGTGCCGGCAGGCGTGGGGCCTGAGACCAGCAGGGCGGCGCGGGGGCGCGGGAAGCTCCAGCCGCAGGCCTCACGGCTGTGGCGAGAAGCTCCAACCGCAGGTATCAGGGCTGTGGAGTAAGAAAACTGGGCAGCACGAAACTGGGCAGCACGTGAAAAAACTCATCCATGTGAAAACACTCATCCGCCAACTGAAGCATCCACTGCATCGGCTCAAGCCGCGGGGGCTCGCGGTCGCACTACTGCGGGCGCTGCTTGCCCGCCGCAGGCCGCTGGTGCGCGCCGTTGATGCGCGGGTCAATCCGCTCTGGGTGATGCGGCGCGCCGCGGTCTCGCGAAGCGGCAAGTACTGCTATTTCAGAATCCCGAAGGCGGCGAACTCCACGGTGGTGCGCACGCTCGCGTTCTACGACCCGGACCTTCCCTGGAGCGGGAAGGACCGCAAAGCCATGTTCGCGAAGCACAGCTTCGAGCCGTTGCCGGAAGCGGGCTTGCACCGGGGAGCGGGCGCGGACAGGGGAGTGGGCTTGCACCGGGGAGCGGGCGCGCGTGGGGCGGTGAGGGCGGTGAGCGGAGCGGATGCCGCAAGGGAGTTTGCCGAGGAGTACTTCTGTTTCACGTTTGTGCGCAATCCGTACACGCGGCTTCTGTCGGCGTATCTGGATAAGGTGGCGCGAGGGCGCTCGGTTGACCGGGCGGCCCACCGGGCGGCGAGCTTCGCCGAGTTTGTGGCGTATCTGGAGGCCGGTGGACTGTGGCGCGACCCGCACTGGGTGCCGCAGGTGGCGCTGATTCCGGTGCCGATCGATCGGCTCGCGTTTCTGGGAAAAGTCGAACGGCTGCAGGATGATCTGGCTTCCCTGATCGACCGGCTGTTCGGCGACGGCACCTTCAAGAAGGTGCGGAGCCGCGGCTCCGGCCGGCGCAACGCGGCCGCACAGCTTGGGGCCCACTACACTCCCGAGCTTGCCGCGCGCGTGGGCGCTCTGTACCACGACGACTTTGCGGCCTTCGGCTACAGCACCGACCTCGCGACGGCGCTTGAGGGGTGAGCGGTGGCCGATACGGAGTAATAAAGAAGCTGTGGACTGGGAGGCCGAGGAGGAATCGGCACAGAGCACCCGCTGATTGGCACCTGCTAATTGGCACCTGAGACAGCGGCTAACGGGTCACCGAACATGTAACCGCCTTTTGAGCTTGTTATGCCATGAGTACTCAATATGACCGTCGTGCTGCAGCATGCCTACGATAATTCCCGGGGCCAGGCCCTGCTCCTCGGCGAACGCGACGATGTCGGATTGATAGAATTTTCCGCGTGCTACAAATTTGCGGTACTCGTGTTTGGGAACGAGTTGGTTGCGGGCGAACTCATTTGCTTCTCGCTCGGACTCAGCCTGCTCGGTGGGGCTGCCGTCAATGAAGATGGGCTTCTTTCCGTGCAGGATTACGTGACCAAGCTCGTGAAACAGCGTAAACCAGAAATGATCGTCACTCTTGTGCCGGAGGCTGAGCGCAATCATCGCCTTGTCGGGAGCGAGCCATTCGGTTGCGCCGCTGAGCCGGCATCCGGAGAGTTCGGGGATGAACACAACGGCAACTCCGGCTTGCGCGCAGCTTTCTACGATCGCCGGTTCAAACACTTCCGGCCCCCGTGTCGTGAGATCTCGAATCTGCCGTACTGCCTGTCTAAGGCGGCGAGGATCAAACGGTTCTGTTGTGCGCTCGTGGGCTTGCAGTTCAGCCATTCTGAGCCAGGTTGCCACCGCATGCCAAGAACTCTCAAGGGTCGGCGATTTTCTGAACACTGGAGCTCTTTCTCCGTACAACTTTTCCCATGCATCGGGCGAGGAAACGTTGAAGAACCTCAATAGGTCGCGCACGCACCGCACCGACGAATCCTTTTCGGCGATTACTCCGGCTCTGCGCAGATCACGCAGAGGAAACTGTTCGGCCCATGCTTTTGCCTTTGCAAGTGTGTCGTGCTCCCGGCGGCGAATCTGGTGAAGTGTATGAGCGGTCAGCAGATTCAACCAGATATCGGCCGAGATATCCAGCACCATCTCAAACTGGAGAGCAACCTCGGGCGAAAATGCGGCCCTTCCGTTGATAATCTGGCTTACTGTCTTCGGAGTAAGATTGCACCGTTGCGCCAGCTCGTTCTTCTGCATGCCCCGGGTCTCGAGCACTTCCTCGAGGTACTCACCCGGGTGAATAGCATAATCGGGTTCAAACCGGTTTATGGCCGCACTCATCAGTGATAATCCTCCACCCGTAGTATTTTGATCGTCATGACTTGCTCTTTCCGTAGTTGAGCGCGCCCCTTTTTCTCATGGGCGTGAGGCTCAAATACGAGGCGAAAGGGATGAACAAGATCAACCGCGAATGTTCCAGCCCGGTTCCCCTGGAGCTCGTGGCAACGATCGGGTTTCTCGGTCGGAACCGCGGCCAATGATGGCGCTGCACGTAACACCGCCATTCTGCTCATTATCTTTCGGGCACAGCTCTTTCCGTACTCCCGCTCAAGCGATTCGCGTTTATTGAAAATGCGCTCCAACTTGCGGGTACGAAAAACAACGTTCACTGAAAACGAGTATAATATGCTTTACGCTTTAGGTAAAGTGTTTTTGCGAGTAGTATTGCGAGTAGTATGATCTCGGCTTTGTCGTTGGGTTCCTAACCGCCGATGGCTGTGACGGCCGGCATGTCGAGTTGGTAGTTCTAACTTCCCATTCTTGTGGCAGTTCCAATCGTGTTCCGATTCCACTCGTGGGGCGGATTGAAAATCCTCTCGCGACGTAGTAGCTTGACCACCAAGCGGCAACAGACTGATCCGGAACAAGGGCGAGGATCGGGGCCGTCCCCTGGTTTTCGCCGGTTTCCGAAGGGCGCGGGTTCCCGGGGGCCGCTACGCGCGCTCCGAACGCCGGTTGCCGGCGGTAACGCGCCTACGGCAGCGACGCACCCATGAGCAGCGACAAGGATAGCGCACATAGACCCACTGACGCCAACAGATCACCTGAGGGACAGAGATCGGCCGAGGGACGGAGACCACCTCAAGGCGGGGTCGCACCAGGGTCCGGGCCGGGGTCCGCGCCGGGGTCCGGGGCCGCACGTGGATCTGCGCCTCCACCAGGGGCCGCTGAGGTGGGAGGCGGGTTGTTTCAGTTCGCTGCCCTTCCCGAGCTGATCTTCAGGAACGTGCGCCGGCAGCTCCCGCGGCTTGCGGCGATGGGGGTTGCGCTGGTTGCGGCGTTTGCGCTCCTGCTTATCGGGAATGCGCTGCTTCTGACCTCGTCTCTGGGCTTCGAGCGCGTGTATACCGACCACATCACCGCCGACCTCACCGTGGCGGCGGGCACGGCGCAGGAGTTCACGCTGTTCGGGAGCCAGGCCTTTCTGGTGGGCGAGCACGAGGTTCCTCCTACGCTCACCGACGGGCCTGAGCTGCTTGAGGCGCTGCGCCGGCAGCCGGGGGTGGCCGCTGCCGGGGGGCTGGTTTCGGCCAACGCGCGCCTTGAGATCGACGATGCCGAGCTCGATCACGTGCTGTTCGGAGTGGATTTCGCCGAGTACCGCGAGCTCTTCCCCGATCTGGAGCTCGTCTCCGGCGAGTGGCCCGAGCCCGGCCGCGCGGCGATTATACTGCAGGAAGAACGCTACCGTGAGCTCGGCGATGAGCTCGGTCGCGAGTTGGAGCCGGGTGAGCCGGTGCTCCTGACCTCAGCATCCGCGAACTCCTTCACAATCCGCGAGGTGCGCCTCGCGGGCGTATTCCGCTATCCGGTCTCGGATCCACAGCTCGACCGCGTGGCCTTGATAGACGCTCCCACCGCGCGTGCCCTGAACGGCCACATATACGCGCGTGCGCCGCAGGAGGACGAGCCGGGCGAGGACGATCTGTTCGAAGAGGAGATCGACGACATGTTCGCGACCCGCGACGACGCGGCGGGCGACGACACGGCGCCCGACGACACGGCCGAGGCCGACGAGATCACGCTCGAGATGGTTGAGGAGCAGTTTGCAGCCGAAGCGCCCGCGGGCGAGGTGCAGGCAGGCGTCGAGGGCGCCTGGAGCTTTGCACTGGTTCGCAGCTCCGACCCCTCGGCGACCCCGCGCAGCGTTGCCTCCGCTCTGGAGGCGGAGGGGTTTGCGGCCTCCGAGTACCTGGTGCGCGGGTGGCGTACGAGCGCGGGCGGAAGCGCGCTCCTCGTGACGGTGCTGCAGATTGTGCTGAACCTCGGCCTCGCGTTCGTAACCCTGGGCGCCCTGGCGGTGACGAGCAATGCGCTCGTGCTCTCGGTGTTGGAACGCAGCCGCGAGATCGGTACGTTGCGCGCGATGGGCGCACACAAGCCGTTCGTGGCGGCTCTGATCGCCGGGGAGGCGATTGTGTTTGTGCTCGCCGCCGCTGCGGTCGGCCTGCTACTCGGCGGCGCCGGGGCGGCGGTGCTGAACCGGGCGGGTATTGAGATCGCGAACCCGCTTTTGGTAACGCTCTTCGGAAGCGAGCGGCTCTATGCTACGGTCACGATGCGCCTGGTGCTCTATCACCTCGCCGGCGGCGTGCTCGTGAGCCTGCTCGCGGTGTTGTACCCGCTCAAACGGGTGCTCGGCATAGGCCCGGTGCGAGCGATGGCGGGAGATTCGCAGCATGATTAGCCTTGCGTGGCGCAACTTTGCGCGCAACCTCAGCCGTTACCGCGTGCTTCTGCCCTCGCTGATGCTGGCGGTGGTTGCGCTGGTGACGCTGATCGGGCTGGTGGAGGGCGTGACTCAGGCGGTGCGCGAGAAGTCGGCCCGCTACTTCGCCGGCGATGTGACAGTGCAGTACTACAGCCGGGGGCGCGGGCGGCCGCGCGCTGTTCCCAACCCGGAGGCGGTCACGGCCGCGATTCGCGACCTGGAGCTGCCGCTGGAGCTTGCGCCGGTGCAGCGCAGCCTCTACACCCGGCAGGACTCCACGCTGTTTTTCGCGGGGCGCTACGTGAATCAGCGGCGCTTGATTGGCGTGGATTGGGAGCATGAGCGCCCGGTGCTCGAGACGCTCGATCTGGTGGATGGGCGGCTGCCGGAAGCGGGCGATGATCGGGGTGTGCTGATCTCGGCGGCCACCGCCGAGCGGCTCGGCGCGCGCGCGGGCGACGACCTGGTGCTCTCGCTTTCCACCGACGCGGGGCCGCGCAACACCGCGCGCCTGGAGGTTCGCGGCATATTCGACGAGCACAGCTTCTTCGGGTATGCCACCTATCTGCAGCGCGAAGCGCTCAATCGGGTTGTGGACCTGCCGGAAGACACCGTCCACGAGATCGGCCTTCACCTGCGGACCTTCGGCGAGCAAAGCCGTGTGGCCCAGGCGGTGCATGCGGGCCTCGCGGCGCGCGCAGGCGGCGCGGCCGGCGGCGAGGGCGGCGACCCGTCCGGCGACGGCGACCCTCCCGGGAACACGCCAAGCGACGGCCAAGACGAGAGGATTGGCGATGTGTTGCCGGTGTTCGAGACCCGCGCCGAGCGCGCCGCTGCGCTCGACAGGCAGGCGGAAGAGGGGAGCAGCGCGCTCACTATCATGACGCTCGAGGCGCACCTCGATGAGATCACGAATCTCCTGAACGCGCTGAGCCTCATCAGCGCCGCGGTGATCGGGCTTTTTCTCCTGATTGTGGTGATCGGGGTCTCCAACACCTTCGTGATGCTGACCTTCGAGCGCACGCGCGAGATCGGGACCCTGCGCGCGATGGGGATCTCGCGCGCGGGAACGCTGCGGCTGTTTGTGTACGAGGCCGCCGTTATGGGGCTTGCGGCCGTGGCGATTGGGGTGCCGCTCGGCGTGGGCGTGCTCGAGCTGCTGCACCGGGCGGTGGACCTCTCCGGCTACCCGTGGGCCACGCTCTTTCTGGTGCGCGGCCGGCTGCTGTGGGTGCTGCCGCCGGCTCAGCTTGTGGTGGTGTTCCTGGCGGTCACCGGCTCGGCCGTGATCGGTTGCCTCAGGCCCGCCGCGCGCGCGGCGCTGCTTCAGCCGGCGCATGCGCTCCAACATGACTGAGCGAGCAAACAACGAGGACACCCCATGTGGCGAGACACCCCATGTGGCGAGACACCCCATATGACGAGGACACACGATGATCAGCTGTGAAAACATCAAACGCATCTACCACACCGGCGAGACGGAAGTCCACGCGCTTCGCGGCGTGAGCCTGCGCGTGGAACCGGGAGAGTTCGTCGCGATCTCCGGGCCTTCCGGGTCGGGCAAGAGCACGCTCCTGAACATCCTCGGCTGCCTCGACAAGCCCGACGCCGGCACGGTCGTGCTAAACGGCGCAGCGCTGGAGTCGGCCTCCGACCGTACGCGCACCGCCTACCGCTGCCGCCACATGGGCTTTGTATTTCAGAGCTTCAACCTCGTACCGGTGCTCACCGCGTTTGAAAACGTAACTCTCGGCCTGACCCTCGCCGGCGTCAGCGGCGCCGAACGCCGGGCGCGCGCGATGGATGCGCTCGGTGAAGTGGGCCTCGCCGGGATGGAGCACCGCCGCCCGGCTCGCCTTTCAGGCGGCCAACAGCAGCGCGTCGCAATCGCGCGCGCCCTCGCCAAACAACCGCTGGTGGTGCTCGCCGACGAGCCCACCGCCAACCTCGATTCCGACACCGGCTACGCAATCCTCGAGCTGATGCAGAAGCTCAACGCGGAGCACGGCACCACCTTTGTATTTTCAACCCACGATCCGATGGTGATGGAGTTCTCCAACCGCCGCGTGAAGCTTCGCGACGGGCTGGTGGAGTAGGCCCGCAGCCCGCCCATCGGCGCCCACGGGCGCCCGCGGGGCGCCCGCGTGGGCCGCCGGCCGCGCGGTCGGCGGCTGCCGCTTCGGCCCGCGATCCCGCGACTGCGCGTGAGCCCGACGGCCGCGCGGCCCGCGCCCCACGCGCGCGGTTCAGAACGAGATCCGCATCGAGAGCGCGACCAGGACTGAAAACACGTAGTCGTCCGGCAGGCCCTCGTCGCGCTCATCCTGGCCGTAGAAGGTGCCCGGGTCACCGTAGAGCCAGGGAACCGCGATTGTGGCGTTCACGCCCCGTGCGATGCGGCCCTCTATTCCGGGGATGAGCTGGCCGGAGTTATCCTCAAAGGCGTGGTACCAGCGCAGGCCGGGACGCCAGCTTGTCCACCCCAGGTCGCGCAGGCGCAGGCCCAGGCCCACACGGTGGCCGGCGTAGTCCTCAACCTCGCTGTCGAACTGGTACTCGCCGATGAGCTGAAGCCGCGGTTCACCGGTGCTTTCCCAGACGGCGTTGGTGGTCAGCTGCGTGCGCGGGTCCAGGTCGGCCGGCTCATCGGTACGGCGGGCCTCATGGACCTGCCAGGAGTTGATGACCTCGAGCGTAAGGTCGACATCACCGAGCGCCGTCTGGCCGTAGACGCCGGTTCTGAGCGGCTGCTCGTAGCGATAGTAGCCGGAAAGCCCGAACGAGCTGCGCCGCCGCGAGACCTCAAACAGCCCCGCGTAGGCGAACGCCCGCGGCCCGACGTTGATGCGCTCCTCCTCGGCGGCTTTGGGGTAGCCCTCGTCATGGTACCTATCGCGCGCGTACGTCACCGCGGTGATGCTGCCGGGACCGAGCGGTGTAGAAAGCCGCAGCCCGATGCCTTTATCGAGGTTCTCCATGAAGTCGCCCGGGCTGTCAAGCAGCCGGTCTTGCCCCCAGGTGGCAGACTGTTTGCCGACGCGGAAGAAATAGCGGTCGGCTAAGGTGTAGTCGACAAAGAGCTCGTCGATCTCGGGCGTGCTGAATACCGGCTCGTCTTCGTCGAGCAGGCTTTCCTCGTCCATCTCGCTTTCAACCGAGATAAAGAAACGCTGGTAGCCTGTGGGGCGATAGTCGACACTGACGCCGGCCTTCATATCGAACAGCCCTTCGCCGCCGCGAACCCGGCCGATGTCGTCAAGGTCGTCGGGCCATTCGCGAAACCCGTACGCCACGCCGCCGCGGGTGCGAACAAAGCCGCGCACGCGGGGCTCGGGGTCGGTGGTCAGCTCATCGAGATCAATGCGCGGCGCATCCTCGTCATCCTCGATGATGCCGGCCTCCCGGTCGCGGAACAGCGCATCGATGTCGTCCTCGTCGTCGTCCTCGTCGTCGTCCTCATCCGGTTGCGCGGGCTCCTCCGGATCTGCAGGCTCATCTTCGGGTTCCCGGTCCTCATCCTGAAAGACTTCATCGATATCGATGGGGTCGTCTGCGGCCTCGTCGTTCTCCGGGGGCTGTTGGGCAACTCCCGGTGTGCTGATCGACAGCAGCAGCGCCCAGGCAAGCACGACGAACGCGAAGCACCGGAGAGTGGCGAGGGCCCGCATGCGTTCAGCGGCTCACTTGCTCGAGGTAAGACTGGGTGAAGACGCGGTCCGGGAGCTCGCCGAGCGACGGGCGGTCCACGCTGATAATGGTGCGTTCGTTACGGAAACGGCCGTCCACCTCACGGCCGGCGAGCTGATCGACGATCACGATTTCCACCGGCACGTAGTGCTCCCCCAGTCTGCGGTAGCGGGGGATCGCGGTGGTGCGCATGTGCTCGCCTGAGAGGGAGTAATCCTCGTACTTGCGCACGAGGTTGTCTTCGTCCACCCACATCCGCATCTTCGGGAACGTGACGTCGTCGTGTGTGGCCTCCAGCTCGTAGACGCGCGTATCGTAGGCGCCGAGTTGCTCGCGGCTTTCGCCGACGATCTCGTAGTCGTCGGCCAGGGTCGACTGAGTGAAGTCCGAGTTGCGTGCATTGGTGTTCTGAAAACGGTCACGCGGACTCGTGCTCGTGAACCGTCGATCGGCCGGATCGTAGAGCCACAGGACGTCGTCGATGCGCAGATAGCCCTTGCCGCGTTCGGCGGACGGCTCACGGATGAGAATGAGGTACTTGTTCTCCGAGTCGCGACGAAACATGTAGGTTTTGGTCACCTCACGTCCTTCCCCCGGCCGTTCCTGCGTGATGGTGTACTCGGCCGAAAAATCGGCCTCCGGATAGCTCACGAGGTCATCGATGGGTTCAAGGATGGCGCGTGAGTCTATCTCTTCGCGAGCGTGGAGGGGGGTGAGTCCAAACAGAATCACTAAGAGCACCAGCAGTCCGGTTCCGAGACGTTTCGGTGTGACCATACACAGTAGCATGCCACGGAAAAGCGGCGGTTTTCAAGCGAGACTGTGGCGGCTGTGGTTGCCGTTCACGGTATCACGGCTATCAGGGTTCGAAAGCCCGCGCGTCCACACGCGCCTCCCGCCGGCAGTATAGACAAGAGCGGGGGAACCGGGTTATCATACGAAAAGAACAAAATCGTTGCCCTCGATTGTTTGGTAACGGCGGAACAGATGACTCAGGAAAACCTAGTTGCACCAATTCTAACTGCGGTAGCCCTCGGCTTCGCAGTGAATGTGGCGCTATCGCCGCTGTTGCTCAAGCTTGCACACCGCTACCGGTGGTATGACCAGGGCCGCGGGGTGAAACGCAAACTTCACGACCACGCGGTGCCTCAGGTGGGCGGCGTTGGGATCTTCGCGGCCTTCGCCTTCTCGGGACTGGTCGTTTTCTTCTTCTTTCATTACTCCGATCATGGGCGGACGTTCTCGGCTTGGTACTATGGCTCCATCCTGCTGGGGGCCGGTCTCATGCATCTGCTCGGTGTGATTGATGACTTCTCCAATATCCGCGCAATCAAGAAGTTCATACTGCAGGTGATGATTGCGTTGGTGGTGATTACCGGGGGCACAGTCGTGCGTTCCGTCGCGCTTCCGTTCCTGGGTTTCTGTCTGGGTTTGGGGCCGCTTGGGGTTCCGGTGACTGTTCTGTGGATTGTGGGCATCGCCAATGCCGTGAACTTCATCGACGGGCTCGACGGCTTCGCAGCGAGCGTGACGTTGTTTGCGGCCTTTGTGCTTGGTGTCGGCGGGGCGCTTGCCGGGAGCACACTGACCGCGCTGGTATCGTTCTCCTTGGTGGGGGCGGTCGCCGGGTTTCTGGTGTTCAATCTGCCGCCGGCCAAAGCCTTCATGGGGGACGGGGGGAGCCTGTTCGTGGGATACGTGATCGCGGTGATCGCGATCATGACCAATGGGCCGCACCGGGCTTCGCTGGATATTCTCCCGCCGCTGATGGTGCTCACTATTCCGATCATGGACATAACCTGGGCGGTAGTGCGGCGGCTGCGTCGCGGCCTCCCGATCCATCAGGCCGACCGTGAGCATTTCCACCACAAGCTGCTGGAGTTTACCGGCTGCCCGCGGCGCGCTCTCGTTCTGACTGTGGCTATCTCGAGCCTGCTCCTTGTCGCCGCCTCGATCAAGCTCATGATCAACGGGCCGATCGCTGTGCTGCTGTGGCTTGCGGTGGTCGCGTTTCTCGTCCACCTACAGATACGCTTTGGTTCGGCCCACAAGCAGACAGCTGCGGCGGGCCAGCACCAGACAGTCTCCGGGCGGGCCGTGACGTACGGAAAGGCAACTGCTGCAACTGCCCCAACGGCGGAGCATGCCGGTGCGCCCGCGGAGGCAACCGCCGGTGCACCAACGACAGAGCAAATCGCTGGACGCGGCGAGCAAATTGCCGGTGCGCCCGGCGGAGCCGGTTTGCCGGCAGCATCGCGAACCGGGCTGACGAACCCACCTCGGGGTCGCGACGCAGACTAATACGCCAGCGAAACGCCGAAGCGGCCGTAGTGCCGCGCTCCGTGGTTGCCCTTCTCCGGCACCGGGCGGTTGACCCAGGTGCGCTCGTCGTTACTATGCTCGGTATAGCCGCCCCGAGGACGCCGATTCCAGCCGTACTCGAAAGTGTAGCCGAGTTCAAAGCTGAGCACGCTGGAACCTGATCCGAAGGCACCGCGCCATCCGCCGCGTTCGCCGGTGCTGTCGCCCCCGCCCGCCCACGGGGGGGTAACCGGCAGCGTAAGCCGTGCGTCGAAGCCGATCTGCAGCACGCGCTCGATCACATCCTGATTGAGGAAGTTAAGCTCGTCAAAGAGGTTCTGATCCGAGAGGTTACCTGAGTCCAGCAGGCTTCCGTCGCTGGTGCCCACGCGCTCCCAGCCTTCCTCGGCGTAGGTTTCGTCCGGGTCGGGTGTGGCGTTTGCATGACGGTGGAAGGTGGTATGCAGGTCAAGGGTGACGAAGCGGTGCGGGCGCAGGTCGGCCTGCAGCCGAATGCGGTCTGAGTTTGGATCCATATCGGCGATGTGCTGGCCGTGGTGGGTGTAGTTCTGGTAGTTGATCTGCGGCCGGTCTCTTTTATCGCCATCGGCGTCCAGGTACGCACGGTCGGCCTGTTCCTTACGGCGGTGCGTGTAGGTGTAGGGCAGCACCAGCCCGTAGTCGGCGCTTACGCGCTCAATCACCGAATCGTCTGGATTCCAACGGCCCCCAAGCTGCCACGCGGCCTTGTATTTGGAGTCGAGCTCGCCCCGCACTAAGTCGTTGACGCTCACATCGCCGACGTAGATATTGGTGGAGGCGGCGAAGTTGCCCGGCAGCCGGGCATTCACGCCGAAGCCCACAAAGGCGCTGTCCTTTTCACCGTAGTAGATCTGGTTGTAGATCAGAAGTGAGGTTGGGATCAGATACACCGGGTCGAAGCGCTCGCCATAGGTGATGCTCTCGTGCAGCGATATATCGAGCCAGTCGAATAGGTGAAATGTCAACGCGTGAAACGCCAAGAACTTCTCGGGGAACATCACATCGCCGTCGCGCTCGTGGTTCCAGTGCGAGCCGTCGTCCTTGGTGGCGTTGAGTGACATCAGCGAGTGCTGATAGGTCAGCCGGTCGCTCCGGAAGGTGAACACGAACCCGCCGGTGTGAGGCGCATTCTCGCTCATGATGATCCCCCCTTCGTAGAACGGGCCGTAGGTGTTGCGCATGATCCCGGTCTGAAAATAGACCGACTCTGAGCCGAAGGTGAGCATGCCTTCGGTGCTGGGGGTGAGTAGCAGCCTACGCCGGCCTGCGTCCACGTGGCTGACGTCACGGAAATAGTCATACCGGGAGCGTTCGTTATAGGCGAATGCATCTTCGCGGCGGGCCTCCTCGTCGACGATATAGAGCCCAACGCTTCCGGCGATGCTGAGGTTCTTGAGCAAGTATCCGGCCGCATCTATGTTCGTGCCGCTCACGCCGTAGTAGTCGCCTTCGTTGGCCTGGAAGCGGCTGTGGTGGTGGCTCCGCAACTGCATACGCAAGCCCAACTCACCCACATCCGCGAGCTCGCCTAAGTAGCGCTCCGCCCGCGCCGCGTCACGCCGGCCGCCCCGTGCGGCGACATCGCGCAAAGCCTCTTCCACCACCTGCTGCGGATACGGCCGCAGGTAGGGAAGCGGCCGCGATAAATAGCCTTTGTCTTCCCAGATCTGCAGGTAGCGGTAGACCTCGTCGTTTAGATTGGTGAGTATTCTGGCCTCGGATACCTCGCCGGCCGACTCTCCCCTCGGTGCTTCGCCTGCTGTGACTGCCTCCGTCCCCGGAGTTGCCGCCACGAGCAACCAGACGAGCAGCAGTGTCGCAGCGCCTTTCCTTCCATTCATCACAACAAACCCTCCAAACGTAGTTTCCCATGCGTTCCGGTCGCGCTCCGTGCTGTGCGCTCCGCCGGCCCTGCGTCCGCCGGCGGCCGTGCTGTGCGCGGTGCGCCTGCGGCGCTCCGTGCTACCCGCCCGGCATCCGTCGGCCGCGCCGAGAAGGCTGCACGCCTCGATTCAGCATAGTTTCATTTGCACGGGAGTCAAGTCACGTGTTATACGCGAAACACGCGCGATCTGGAGCTCCCGGAGCCAAGGTTGACCTCCTCAGTGATCCATGTTTATCATGTATCCATGAAAAAGATACAGATCCTGTATCCGGAACCTCAGATGGATGCGTTACGACGCGCCGCAAAACGGCTCGACCGTCCGGTCAGCGAAATCGTGAGGGAAGCCACAGCGGAGTGGCTTCGTCGACATGCCCCTTACATCGACCTTGAAGCTCGCGAAGCGCCTCCGGTGTTCCGTGCCGGTGCCATTCGCATACCTCCAGAGGAGCTCCGAGAGGCCGGCGTTCGCGATGCGTAGCCTCGACACCAACATCCTCCTGTACACCACAAACTCAGACTGCCCGGAGCACGCCGCAGCTCGGCGGCTTGTCGAGTCGGCGCTCGCACAACCAACAGAGTGGATCGTTGCCGACCAGGTATATTTCGAATTGTATCGTCTCTTGCGGAACCCCGCTGTGTTGGACCGGCCGCTTACCGCCGCTCAAGCGGCGGGTGTTATCGATTACTACAGGCACCGCAGTGGGTGGGGGCGCTGCGCCTGGGAGCCTGGGCTGTTCTCACACCTGCTGCCTCATTTGAGCACAGAAAACTCCAAGGCGACGCACGTGTTCGATCTGGTTCTCGCGTTTACCCTGCAGGATGCGGGAGTCCTGACGCTGTACACGCGAAACACGCGCGACTTCGTAGAGATCGGCTCGTTTGATGCAGTTAACCCGATTGACGATTAAACGTGTGAGAACAATCAACTCCGATAGAAGCTCGTGGGGGAAAGTGTGGTGGGAAACTGTTGTAACGCAGAGTGCGGCAACAGGGTGTGTCCGTCCTTCACACTCAGAAGATCCGCAGCGCAGTCATCATGCCGGCGAGAACCACAAAGAACGTAGTGGTGAGCGCAACGAGCATCCCGAAGCGCTTGTTGACATCGTCGAAGCGTTTGTTGACGTCGTCGAAGCGCTTGTTCACGTCGTCAAAGCGCTTGTCTACCTGCTCGAAGCGTTTGTTCACATCGTCAAAGCGCTTATCGATCTGTTCGAAGCGCGTGTTCACGTCCTCGAAGCGCTTATTCACGTCCTCAAACCGCTTGTCTACCTGCTCAAAGCGGCGGTCCATCTGTGCCTGCATGTCTTCGAAGCGCTTGTCCATCTGTTCAAAGCGGCGGTGCATTTGTGCCTGCGTGTCTTCAAAGCGCTTGTCCATCACAGCGAAGCGTTCGTCCATGCGGGCGAAGCCCTGCTCCATGCGAGCGGCGATGGTCTGCACGTCGCTGCGGAGGCCTCCGAGCTGGGTGTCGAGCTTTTGCTCCAGTCGTGTCTCGGCCGCCGCGTGCTCGCTGCGGCTCACCACGCGGTCTACGAGGATTGTGACGTAGCGGTGTAGCGCCCGGCGGTCTTTCACCTCAACGGCGCTTTCAAGCTCGTGCTCGAGGA
>PUNW01000356.1 GCA_003552665.1 Spirochaetaceae bacterium
GGAGGGCGTGGTCGAGACCCTCATCCACGTGATGCTCGGTCTCTGGAACGACGGGTTTCGCAAGATCATCATGATAAACAACCACGGCCAGCTATGGATGCTCGAAACCGCGGTGCAGGAGTTCTGCAAGCGCTTTATGCTGCCGGGTATCTTCCGGGTGATGGACTGGCACCGCGCGGTCCGAGAGTTTTTCATTCCGGTGGACCGGCCCGATGGGCTGGATACTACCTTTGTCCATGCCGATGAAAGCGAAACGGCGGTCGGGCAGCTGATGTTCGGCGACATGATAGATATGGATCACGTGGTCGATGCCTGGGGCGAGTCCTTTCTGCCGGATGGGCATTTCGATAAATCCGTGGACCCGTGGCGTCGCCCGCACAAGTGGTCGGAAGGTGAAGGCCATTTCGGCATCGAGTTGAAGTCCACTCCTGAGGGTGTCGTCGGCACCCCCTCGGTAGCTACGCCGGAGAAAGCCAAGCGTCCGATCGCGGCGATCCTGCGCTATCTGACACTAGTGGTCGACGAGATTCTCGAGGCCTTTCCTGCGGGCAAGCTGCCTCCGATCGAGAAGACCACGCTGCGCGATCCCAAGGACCTCGAGCCCTTCCTGAAGGAGCCGGGCAGTCCGGGGTGGAAGTCGGTGTACGAGCTGCCGAAGATCGGCGCGTTCACCAAAGGCTGATAGCGGGAGTATTGTAGCTCAGGGGACACGGCGCCGGGTGACACCGTTTTGATGGACCGGCGCCGTTGTTCCGCAGAGATCCGGGAACGAGAACAGGAGGGATGTGGTAATGAGTAGCTCTTTCCCTTTTCCGTTGGCGCTGCAGACGGTGCTGCCGGATGATCACGCCGACAACACTGGATTTTCCGAACAGCTCGATGCATTCCGCGAAGCCGGTCTCTGGGGTCTGGAGCTCAATATTCGTGACCCTAAGCAGGTTGGGTTTGCCGAGGTCGAGCGGGTACTGCAACGGCACGGGCTCGAGTTTTCGATGTTCGCTTCAGGGTTGACTGCGAAGACCTATGGGCTTTCGCTTTCGGCGCTCGAGGAAGACCGGCGACGCGAGGCAGTCGAGGTGTGCGCGGCGATGCTGTCGTGGGTGGAGCGTGACGATGTCGGCGTGATCGTCGGTCTGCTCAAAGGGGCCGACCGATCGGAGCCCGAGCGGGCTCGTGCGCAGATGCGCCGATCGTTGGATGAGCTCGCACCGGTCGCGGAGCGCGAGCGCACGGCGTTGATACTCGAAGCTACCAACCGGTATGAGACCCCGATCGCGAACTCGGTGTACGAAGCGTTCGAGCTGGTGGAACCGTATCCGGCCGACTGGATGCGCATCCTTCCGGATACGTTTCACATGAATATCGAAGAGGTGGATATCGTACGAGCCCTGCAGGACTGCAGCGACCGGTTCAGCTCGATTCACTTCTCCGAAAACAACCGCTATCTGCCGGGCTTCGGGGGCTTCGCGTTCACACCGGTGATTCAGGCGCTCGAAAGCATGGGGTATAACGGAAGAGTGGGGCTTGAAGGCAACACTCGGCATGACGAGCTGACCGACACGCGCGAAGCGGTAGCGTACCTGGAAGCTACGGCGCGCGGTCGCTGACTTAAGCGTGCTTAACACCGTTGAGCTTAACACAGTCGAGGTGAGCAAATGGCAGATGACGTTAGAATTGGACTGATCGGGGCCGGGCGAATCGGAGCGCTCCATGCGCGGCTTCTCACTACACGGGTGAGTGGCGTGCGTGTAGTGGGGGTGAGCGATATCAATACCAGCGCGGCGGAGGCGGTAGCGCGCGAGAACGGGGTCGAGATCGTTGAGCAGGACGCCGCGGCGCTGATCGGTCGCGATGATCTCGACGCAGTGTTGATTTGCTCGGCGACACACGTGCATGAGGAGCAGGTTTGCAGCGCCGCCGAGGCCGGAAAGCACATTTTCTGTGAGAAGCCGTTGGCTTTTGAGCTTGCGGCCATAGACCGAATGGAAGCTGCGGTGCAGAAGAACGGAGTTCTGCTGCAGGTGGGGTTCAATCGGCGCTTCGACAGTGTGTTCGCGCGCGTGCGGGCCGGAATCGAAGCCGGTGAGGTCGGCGAGCTGCATACGCTGCGGGTGATCAGCCGTGACCCTGAACCGCCGCCGATCGAGTACGTGCGCAACTCAGGTGGTCTGTTCGTGGATATGACGATTCACGATTTCGACATGGTGCGCTTCCTCAGCGGCTCGGAAGTCGAGGAGGTCTACACCATGGCCGACTGCAAGGTAGACCCGAAGATAGGCGCGACCGGAGACGTGGACACAGCGGTTATCATGCTGCGCTTTGTCGACGGCGTAATCGCAACCATCGAGAACTCGCGACAGGCGGTCTACGGCTACGACCAGCGCGTGGAAGCGTTCGGTTCGTGCGGCTCGATCAACACCGACAACGTCTATCCCAACACCGCCACGGTTGCGACGGCATCCGCGGTGCAACGCGACCTCCCGTTGCGGTTCTTCCTCGAGCGCTATACCGAGTCCTATGTGAACGAGCTCAATGCTTTCGTCGCGGCCGTGCGCAACGGCGAGGCCTCGCCGGTAGGAATTCAGGACGGCAGAGCGCCGGTGATCCTCGGCGAAGCCGCTCTGCGGTCGTATCGTGAGAAACGGCCGGTGAAGATCAGCGAGCTTGGCTGACGAGCGGGTTGAAGAAGCGCGAGCCCCGGCTCCACAGGCCCGCGCTCATTCCAGAAGGTCGATTCGGATCCGCTCGTCGGTTTCTTCGTCTTCAGGCGGGGGTAACGGACAGGGCCGGTCGGGAACGCGCTGGATATTCACCGACATTGGATCGGTGGGAAGGCCGAGCTGGGTGTCGATCTCTTGCACGGGTTCAAACTGCCCGACCTCATAGACGCCGCGGAAGGTATCACCGGCGCTGGTGACGATCTCGTCATTACCGCCGAGATGGATGCGCGCCGGGCCCAGACGATAGCGGCCCTCGACCACGTAGTTCCAGCTTTCAGCATACGGGAACAAGCAGGTGGGGCCGGCAAGATAGCCGCTGCGCAGGTCTACTTCCGCGCTATCGAACTGACCCCAGAAGCCGCTTACCATCCGGGGAGCCGAACGCCTGCTCGCGATCTCCTCGGTTGTACGAGGCGCATCCTCAGCGGGCGCAAGCCCGGTGATTGGGTCAATCTCCAGTTCGACGATCTCATCCGGCCTTTCGCGAACCTCCCACCGGTTGGGCCCATCGTCTACGTCGCCGTTCTCGTTTTCGTCGTTCTCCTGTTCCTCGGCGAGAACAGCCTGCATGTAGTCGCCCCAGATCTGCGAGGCGTGCACGCCGGTGATGGTCATCTCGGGGTCCTGGCCGGCGGCGTGATGTGCGCGGCCGTCGTCATCGAAGGTATACTCCATCGGCGCCGGGGCATCTTCGCCCAGCCAGACGGCGGTGACAAGTTCGTCGGCGAACCCGACGAACCACCCGTCGGTGTTGCGATCGGTGGTTCCGGTCTTACCGGCAACCGGGATATCCTGCGCTGCGTGGCGCCCGGTGCCGCGCTCGATCACAGTCCGCAGCATGTCGCGCATCAAGTAAGCCTCAGCATCCGAGAGCACGAGTTCGGTATCGTCATCGACCTCGAGCGTTGCCACACGGCCCTGTGCCGGGTGACCGAGGTCCACCAGCTCCTCGTCCTCGCTTGACGGCGTCCCGGGGATCTCGGCAACCTCCACCACCTCGTCGTCAGGGTGCTCGTCGTCAGCGTCGGGCGCCTGCCCGGCATAGCGCGGGCTGATTTCGGGGTCGGCTTCTTCCGGCGATGGCTCGGGCGGTTCGCGTTCGAACAGGACTTCACCGTCGGCAGCTTCCACCTTGGTGATGGTGTATGCCGAGGGGCTCGAACGCCCGTCGTGGAATACGCCGTACGCAGCAGCCATCTCCAGCGGAGACACGCCGCGCTGCAGGCCGCCGAGCGCAAACGAATAGTGGTCTGCTACGCCGTCCTGCTCGGTCAGTGTCGAGAATCCGTAGGCGTCTATATGTTCGCGGACCTCCTCTACTCCGAGCGAGGCGAGGGTACGTACTGCGGCGACATTGACCGAGTAAGCGAGTGCGTCCCGATAGCTGATCAGGCCCCGATAGCGATGGTCATAGTTGATCGGCCACACCTGCCCTTGGTAGTCAGGATCCTGGTGTTGAAATACGATCGGCAGATCGTTGACTACGGTGCCCGGGTAGTGTCCTTCGCGCAAAGCGGCTGCGTAGATGAAAGGCTTAAAAGCGGACCCCGGCTGTCGGGTCGACTGGGTCGCGCGGTTGAAACTATCCTCGCCGCGTCCGCCTACCAGCGCACGAACGGCTCCGGTGTTGGTGTCGAGCGTCGCGAGCGCCGGTTGAGGCTGCAGATCGGCCACTTCTATGGCTTGCCCACCGTTTCCGGTGCCGTCGGGAATGTCGCGGCTGCGCGCTTCATCGGTAATAACCTCACGCGTGGGTACGATGCCGTCGGCGAAAGCTTCCTCAATGGCCTCTTCAGCGGCCTCCTGCTTGCGGCGGTCTAGCGTTGTATGTACCTGGAGACCGCCGGTGTAGACCCGGTGCGCACCGAAGCGTGCGATCAGCTGGTTGCGAACATGTTTGACGAAATAATGGCCGAGGTCTTCGGCCTCAAGCGGCTCGTCGGCAACCTGAACGTCGTCCCCGGCGGCTTCGTCCGCTTCGGACTGGGTGATGTAACCCATGCCGCTCATGATCTGCAGCACCAGATCGCGCCGATTGCGCGCCAACTCGGGATCACGGTACGGGGAGTAGTACTCAGGTGACCGGGGCAGGGCTGCGAGCATCGCTATCTCTTCGAGCTCGAGCTCATCGACGTCCTTATCGAAGTAGCGTTGCGCGGCGGCATGCACCCCGTACGCGCCGGCACCGAGGTAAATCTCGTTCAGGTACATCTCGAGGATCTCGGCTTTGGTGTAGCGGCGCTCGAGCTCGAGCGCGATGCGCATCTCCTGCAGTTTGCGCGTGAAGGTGCGCGCGTGGTCGAGATAGACATTGCGAGCGAGTTGCTGGGTTATGGTGCTGCCGCCCTCGACGATCGAGAGATTGCGGATATTTCTGACCATGGCGCGAAGGATTGCGCGGATGTCGACCCCGCGGTGGTGTCGAAAGTTACGGTCCTCCACCGCGATAAACGCCTGCTGCAGCTCGCGCGGAATTTCGTCGAGCTCTACCCAACGA
>PUNW01000087.1 GCA_003552665.1 Spirochaetaceae bacterium
GACAGGAGTACGATCTAGATGAGCTCGCTGCCGAACGCGACGAACGCGCCGAGCTTCCGGACTGGGTGAGCGAGGAACAGGATGCCGCGGCCCCGGAAGAGCGGATGGATGAACGCGAAGCCGCCGCGCTCGCGGAGCTTATCGACCGCGATCCCGAGTTCGAGCGCCAACTGCGCGAGGTGCGGGAGGCCGTCTCCGAAGCGCGTCGCCGGCCGTCCGAGCCGCGCGAGGGTGACGCCGCCCCGGGTGATCGCGATCCTGACGAACCTACTGCCGATCGGGCGACCGAAGACACCGGGATGATCCGCGGAATCAGTGGGCGCGGGGTCCCGAATATCGGCCTGGAGTTCAGCGCCGAAGACTTTGATAACAACGTCCCCCCGACAACTACGATTGTGGTCGTGTTCGACGTGGACGCGCGTGGATTTGTTGTACCGGGCTCCTTGATTTTCCAACAGCGCTCACGCTATACTCGCGTGAACGAAAAAGTGCGCGAGGAGGTTCGCGGATGGCGTTTTGAGCCGCTGCCACGCGGACAGACGCAGACGCAAACCGGCATTTTTACGTTGGTAATCAACCGGGGAGACGTCATCTAGTTGTTAGCACTCAAAGCCGTTGGGTTCGACATCGACGGTACACTGTATCCGAACTCGAAAATGTATCTGCGTTCCTTCGGCTTCGTGGTTCGCAACCTCGGCCTGATGCGCCGATTTCGCAGAGTGCGACGTAGTATTCGCAGCGTCCGTCCGATTGAGGATTTCTACCGAGTGCAGGCGGAGCTGCTCGGCGTCGAAATGGCGATCAGCACCGCCGATGCTGAGCGCATTATCAACGAGCGGATCTACACCGAGTGGGAGCAAGTCATCAATCATGTCCCGCTGTATGACGGCGTTGTGGAAACGGTGGAAGCGTTCCGCAGCGCCGGGCTCAAGGTCGGCGTCACTTCCGACTTTCCGGTGAATCGTAAGCTCGGAATGCTCGGCCTTGACGGCTGTTGGGATTGTGCGTTCTCCAGTGAGGAACTGGGCTACCTGAAACCCAACCCTGAGCCCTTCCTGGAGCTTGCCCGCCGCTTTGATTGCCGGCCCGATGAAATTCTCTATGTCGGCAACAGTTACAAGTACGACGTCGTCGGCGCTGTGAGCGCCGGCATGCACGCTGCTCACCTGGCCCGCTCGCCTGTGAAGAACTCCCGAGCAATACTTACTTTCTCACGCTACAGCACCCTGCGCACTTGGGTTCTCGAGAACGCGGTTTTGAAAACGCGCTGATTATTCGTATGCAGTCTTAGCGATTGTGCTATATACTGTAGAGAACACAGATGCTGGGAGAGGGAAAGCATGATATTCTCGGGAAACGTGATTGTGTTAGTACTAGTAGTACTAATACTCGCGGTGTACCGGCAGTTGGACCGCAACAACCGGTCACTCGATAAAGTCAAGCGTTACGCTACCAAGGTACAACAGGATCTCGACGCCATTGTCGAAGAGAAGGCTACCGCCCTCAAGGATATGGCGATAGAGATCGAAGTCAATCAGAAGACCGCACGGGAGGTGCTTAAGCGTCTGCAGGGCGCTGAAGAGGAGCTCCAGGCCCGCGCGGAACGGCTTGAGGCCATCGGCAACCGCATTGACGATTACGACGGTGCGTTGGATGAGCTCGTGAATATGACCGAGCGGGCCGAGCAGAACATCAATCGCATCAAAGAAGAATCCGAGTACATAGATAAAGTCGGCAAGCGCCTGAAAGCCGCGCAGGAGCGGCTCGACCAGCTCGAGGCGCGCATCCCGGAGCTGACTACGCGCTTCAGCGAAGAGAACACTGCACGGCTGGAGGAGGTCACCCGGGAGGCGTTCGAGCATGCTGAAGACAAGGTGGCCCAGCTCGAGACGCGCATTAGCGACGGCAGCTCACGGGTCGGGGAGCTCGAAGACTACCTTGGCGGCGTCGAACGTAACGCGGAGCAGATCGCAGCCGACACCGACGCCCGGTTGCGCGAACGATACGACGAGCTCGTGGCAAGCTTTCAGGACCGGACCGGCGAGTTTGAAGCGCGGATGCAGGAGTCGTTTCAGCAGCACAAACGCTCGCTCGAGGCAGTTGATGGCGAGTATCAGAACCGGATTAGTGCGGCGACCGAACAGGCGCGTGCACTCGAGACTGAGCTTATGCAGGAGCTGCGAAGCAAGACCGAAGCCGAGGCGGCCGAGATTCGCGGTGAGCTGGTGCAGTTGCATGAGCAGTTCAGCACAGCGCGCGACGATCTGTCCCACAAGGCTGAAGAGCTCGGCGGGCAGTCGCAGAAGATGGGCGCCGAGCTGCAGAGTCACGAGCAGCGGCTGCATGAGAATCTCAACCGGCTTACCGAAAAGACCAAGAAAGTGATCGAGGCGAAATCGCATGAGCTCGAAAGCAATGTGCTCGGTGCAGTTGAAGAGCGAATCCACGCGTACGAAACCGATCTCAATTACCGGTTTAACAAGATAGAGTCGGTTGCCGGTGAGGTGGACCGGCTAGAAGCAGGCATGCGACAGGCGATCGAGACCGCGCAGAACCGTCTTCTCCAGGAGATGGAAGCCTATCGTGAGCGGCTGAAAGAGATTCGTGCGGCGGACAAGAACGAGGCCGAGACTGCGATGTCTGAGTTGCGCGACGGTATGAAGGCGCTCGAGAAGGATCTGCAGGAGCTGAAGCAGCGCGCTTATGACAATGTCAATGAGAACCTGCGCGTCTTCGAAGACGAGTTCTTCTCAGACCTCCGCGAGCGCAGCGTGGCGATGGAGAATAAACTGAGCGAATGGCAGAAGGAGATCCAACGTTCCCTCGAGGAGGTGGCGCAGACTGCCCGCTCCGAGCGGGAGGAGCTCGAGCAACGCTACAGCGCTGAACACAGCGAGCGGCTCACAGCCCTAGAGCAGCGGGTACAGAATCACGTCGAACGGCTCGACAGCCGGGTCCGTGCATTCCAGCAGGAGGTCGAGCAAACCTTCGCCTCGGCGCGAGAGGAGCTCGGCACTGAGCGCGAGGCAATCGTCTCGGAGCTTCAAACGATGAAAGGAGACCTGACGACGCAGTTTCAACAGGAGCTCTCACAGCACGGCTCGGCTTTGCGTGATGAGGTCGCGAAGCACAAGAAGACCGTCGACCAGCATCTCGATGAGCTGAGCAAACAGGTGGAACAGGCTCGCAGCGAGATCAACGCCAGGGTCGATGGTGCTCGCAGTGAAGTGGAAGTCTGGCAAGCCGAGATCCAACAGCACCTGCGTTCGGGCGAGGCCGAGATCAGAAATCAGTTCGCCGATCTCAAGGTAAACACCTCCAACACCGTGACCTCCATTCGCGATGAGTTCGCACGCCAGCGTGACGAGCTCGTTGAAGAGCACCAGCACGACCGGAATCGCATTCGCGAGGAGATCGAGGAGCTCGGCAACAAGGTCGAATCACTGAAGAATGACCTGGCGCAACGAACCGAGCAGGCGCTCGAGCGGTTTGATCAGGACTACCGCGAGTTCCACGACGAGCTGCAGAAGACCGCGCGGGAAATCCACACCCAGACCGAGGAGCGCAGGAAAGAGTTCCGCTCGTTTGTTCAGGACAGTTACGAGCAGTTTCAGGCAACGCAGCAGAAGCTGTTCAGTAAGCTGGAGGAAGAAACGAAGCTGCTACAGGTCAACCTCAATGAGATTGATAAACGACAGAAGAGCTTCATAGAACAGACCAAGATCTTCGAGCGCGCCGATGCCTTGAAGATACAGCTTCAGGAAGATATCGAAGAGCTGAAGGCTGAGCTTGCGCGTGTCGATGCGCAACGCGGCGAGGTGCGGGAGCTCGAAAATCAGTTTGCGAAGATACGCAAGCTCGCGGCCGAATCGTCCGAGAAGCTCGGGAAGTTCATGGCTGAGAAACGACGCATCGATCTGCTTGAAGAGGAGTACAAGAAGCTAATCGGTATGTCGCATTCGGTCGAAACCAAGCTCGAGCAGGTCACGGCAAGCAACGACACTGTCCAGGAGCTACAGGCGAGTCTGCGGAATCTCGACAGCCTTCAGCGCGAGGTGGAGGATCGCTACGCGCGGCTCGAGAAGAAGAAGAGCATCATCGATATCACCACGGACGGCGTAGACAAGAACTTTCAGTACCTCGAGAGCCTTGAGAAGCGTCTGGACGAGCTGCAGGGTGAGCTGACTGCCATCCCGCAGGATCTCAGCGAGCTCACGCAGCGTATAGAGAAGCTGAGCAGCAACAAGAAGGATGCCGACGCGGCGGTGAAGAAGCTGCAGACGCTCGACAAGACGCTCAAGGAGCTGGAGGAGCGTGCGGCGCAACTGCAGCAGGCTCGCGAGTGGCTGGCGCGCACCGAGACCCGGCTCGAGGAGCTCGGCCGTGAGGCGAATGACCAGGTCAAGCTGCTTGCAAGCTTGGTGAAGGAGGACGTCTCCAAGGGCAAGGATGCGCAGAAGGGAGCCCCGTCGGCCGACGCACGCGATAACGTCGTGAAGCTCGCGCATCAGGGCTGGAAGGTTGAGGAGATCGCCCGCGTCGCCAAGGTTTCCCGCGGTGAGGTAGAGCTCATCCTGGAGCTCGCCGGCAAGAAGTAGGCACTGAGTCGCAGCTTGTTATCGGCAGCGCCGCTTGCAGCGCCTCTCGCTGCAGTCGGTCGGCAGTGCACCTCGTAGCAGCCGCTCAGCCCGCCCTGGAGTGCTTGCGCAGGTACTCCGGGGTGGGCATGAACGAGGTTTGATCCGGTCCTTGACGTTTACAGGCAGCTTGATTACCTTTCACGCAAGAATCAGCCACAGAGGAATCTATGTCTAAACGGACGGATAAAGCGACTGAGACTGATGCCAATGTCTCATCCGCAGCTCCTAACGCGGGTGAGCCAGGTCAAGAGTTTGAGCAAAAGCGTACCGACACAGCCGGTTCAGATAGCGAGGTTGACAGGCAGGGCGCCGAGAGCGGCGGAGATGAGGGTGCCGGCGGGCACCAGGACGCTCAGGCTACCGAACAGCAGGAGCCGAAGAGCGAGACCGCTGACCAGGAGCAGGCCGAGCGCCGTAATCATGAGCTCCAGCAGCGAGTCGCTGAGCTTGAGGGGCGCGTCGTCGAGTTGGAGAACGAGAATAGCGAGCTCAAGGAGCGCTACCTTCGCAAACAGGCGGACTTCGAGAATTATCGTAAGCGCATGCAGCGCGAGAAGGAAGAGCTCGGCGCTTATGCGAATAAGCAACTGCTTCTTGACCTCGTACCGGTAATTGACGATTTTGAACGTGCCATCGAGTCGGCGAAAGAATCGCGCGACTTCGACTCCTTCTATGAAGGGGTCGTGCTTATCGAGAAGCAGATGACCGAGATGCTCGAGCGCAAGTGGGGTCTGCAGCGTTTCGAGTCGGAAGGCGAAGAGTTCGATCCGCAGAAGCATGAGGCTGTGACTGCGGAACATACCGGTGAAGGCACTGAACCGATGGTTGTCGAGGACTACCAGAAAGGTTACATGCTGCATGACCGCGTTCTCCGGTCGGCGAAGGTAAAGGTAGCGATGCCGGCCCCGAAAGCCGAGGCTGACCGGGAATCGGACAACGGAAACGGCGACAAGAACGGTTCGAGTGACGCGGAAGGCCGCGGCTCAAGCGATTCAGCTAAACAGTAAACGCGAGGGAGCAACGTTATGGGCAGGATCATCGGAATCGATTTAGGCACTACCAATTCGTGTGTAGCAGTAATGGAGGGTGGAGAGCCTACAGTGATACAGAACGCCGAAGGCCAGCGCACTACGCCGTCGGTCGTGGCGTTCACCAATAAAGGGGAACGACTGGTCGGTCAACCGGCAAAGAACCAGATGGTGACCAACCCGGAGAACACCGTCAGCTCGATCAAGCGTTTCATGGGACGTCGTTATGACGAGGTCAAAGAAGAGATTTCGATGGTCCCTTACCACGTCGTGAAGGATCAGAACGGCGGCCTGCGCGTCAAAGTCAGCGAGAAGGATTATACCGCGCCGGAGATCTCCGCAGCTGTTCTTCAGAAGATGAAACAGACTGCGGAGGACTATCTCGGTGAAACCGTCACCGAAGCGGTTATCACCGTTCCGGCTTACTTCAACGACTCGCAGCGTCAGGCAACCAAGGATGCCGGCCGCATTTCCGGACTCGAGGTGAAGCGCATCGTCAACGAGCCGACTGCTGCGTCGCTCGCCTACGGGTTTGGAAAAGAAAACAAGGAAGAGCGGATTGCGGTCTTCGACCTCGGCGGCGGAACCTTCGATATCTCGATTCTTGAGCTTGGTGACGGCGTGTTCGAGGTGAAGTCCACCAATGGGGACACCCACCTCGGCGGTGACAACTTCGACCAGCGCATCATCGACTGGCTGGTGTCCAGCTTCAAGAATGACTACGGCATCGACTTGAGTCAGGACCGTACGGCGCTGCAGCGCTTGAAGGAGGCTGCGGAAAAGGCCAAGCGCGAGCTGTCGAGCACGCAAACCACCGACATCAACCTGCCGTTCATTACGGCCGACCAAAGCGGTCCGAAGCATCTGCAGTATACGCTCACGCGTGCCAAGTTCGAGCAGATGGTGATGGACCTGATCGAAAAGACGCGTGGGCCGTGCGAGATGGCGTTGAAGGATGCCGGTATCTCACCCTCCGAGATCGACGAAGTAATCCTTGTCGGCGGGTCAACCCGGACACCGGCGGTGCAGCGCATCGTGAAGGAGATCTTCCAGAAAGATCCGCACAAGGGCGTGAATCCGGACGAGGTGGTGGCGATTGGTGCCGCGGTGCAGGCAGGCATACTTGGCGGCGACGTGAAGGATGTGCTCCTGCTCGACGTTACCCCCCTTTCGCTCGGCATTGAGACGCTCGGCGGTGTCTTCACCAAACTGATCGAGCGCAACACCACGATTCCGACCCGCAAGACGCAGATATTCTCGACTGCGGCGGACAATCAGACCGCAGTGTCGATTCACGTTTTGCAGGGCGAGCGCGAGATGGCCGGCGAAAACCGTACACTCGGGCGTTTCGATCTGGTCGGAATTCCGCCTGCACCGCGCGGGGTGCCGCAGATCGAGGTGGCTTTCGATATCGACGCCAACGGCATTTTGCACGTTTCGGCGAAAGACCTCGGCACCGGCAAGGAGCAGAAGATTCGCATCGAGTCCTCCTCGGGCCTGTCCGAGGAAGAGATCAACAACATGGTCAAGGACGCTGAGCAGCATGCCGATGAGGACCGTAAACGGCGTGAGGCCGCCGAGGCACGCAACGAAGCCGACAACCTGATCTATAGCACCGAGAAGTCGCTGCAGGACTACGGTGACAAGATCACCGAAGAGGACAAGAACCAGATCAACGCTGCGATCTCCGAACTGAAACAGGCGCTCGAGGGCAACGATGCCGACGAGATACGGCAGAAGAGCGAGGCGCTCAAGCAGGCGTCCTACAAGCTTGCCGAGGAGGTCTACAAGCAGAGCGGGGGGCAGCAGACCGGCGGCGGACCGGAAGACGCCGGCGGTGGTCCGGAGGACACCGGCGGCGAGGCCGGTGGCCAAGCAGGAGCCGGCGGTGATGGCGGCGGACAGGCCGCCGGAGAAAACGTCGAGGACGTTGATTACGAGGTAGTCGACGACGAGGAGAACAAGGAATAGTCCGGGCCTGATTGGCTTGCGACTTGAATCCTAAGGGCAGTAACGGGCAAAGGTCACGCGGATTGGCAAAACGGGACTATTACGAAGTACTTGGGGTGCCGAAGGGCGCCTCAAAGGACGAGATTAAGAAGGCCTATCGTAAGATCGCCGTTGAGAATCACCCGGATCGCAATCCGGGTGACAAGAAGGCCGAGGAGCGTTTCAAGGAGGCCTCTGAAGCCTACGAGGTGCTCGCCGATGAAAAGAAGCGCCAGGCTTACGACCAGTTCGGATTTGCCGGCGTTGAAGGCATGGGCGGCGGCCAAGGCGGCGGCGGTGGGCCCGGAGACTTCTCTACGGTATTCCGGGACTTCGAGGATATTTTCGGCGATTTCTCGGGTATATTCGACACGTTCTTCGGCGGTGGCGCCGCCCGCGGTCGCCGCCAGGGGCGGACCACAGTTCAACGCGGCGCGGACCTGCGTTACGACCTCGAGATCCCGTTCAAGGACGCAGTGTTCGGGACGAAAGTGGACATCTCGTACCAGCGCAACAGCACCTGCGACGGGTGTAACGGGACCGGCGCCAAGGAAGGCGCAGGGCGTAAAACCTGCGAGACCTGCGGCGGAGCCGGACAGGTGCGGCGAAGCTCCGGTTTCTTCTCGATCGCGTCGGCCTGTCCAACCTGCAGCGGGGAAGGGCAGGTTATCGACAATCCCTGCAAGAAATGCCGCGGCAGCGGGCTGGTCAACAGACAGCAGAAAATCAAGGTCACGATTCCGCCCGGAATCGATAACGGCAAGCGAATCAGCCTGAACGGACAGGGCGATGCCGGTCCTAACGGGGGGCCGGCAGGCGACCTGTATGTATTCGTGCATGTAAAGCCGCACGAGTACTTCGAACGCGAGGGAAGCAACGTCTACTGCATGATCCCGATCACCGTGAGTCAGGCGGCGCTCGGGGCGGAGATCATGGTGCCGACACTGGAAGAGAAGCGCGTACGGGTGAAGATTCCCGCCGGTACGCAAAACGGAAAGATCCTCAGGCTTCGAAACGAGGGAGTGCCCTATCTGCAGAACCCCTCAAAGCGCGGCGATATGTATATCAAGGTGCACGTGCGAGTGCCGGAGCGCTTGTCGGGCAAAGCCAAGAGCATTCTGCAGGAGCTCGCCGAGATCGAAGGCGACAACTCCAACCCGCGCCCGATCGAGCTTTCCGAGCTCAAACGGTCGGGCCAGTTGTAATCGGCTCAGCGCACGCGTTCCTTCATCATTCGGAAGAAGTCCGCCGCGCTCTCGGCGGGTACCACATCCTCGGCTTCGACCACAGTCAAGAGCTCAGCCGGGATTTCTTCGAGGAAGGGCGAAGGCGCTGTTTCCACCACCTCGCGCATAAGCTTGCGCTTGCGGCAGCTTGAGATGATCAGCCGCCGTTTGGCCCGCGTCAGCGCTACGTAGAACAGTCGGCGCTCTTCCTCCAGATTGGCCGGATTGTCGGCTATCGCGCGCTGATGCGGAATTACCCCGTCCTCCACTCCGGCAAGAAACACCACTTCGTGCTCCACTCCCTTCGCCGCGTGAATCGTCATTAGGTTGAGCCGCCCGTCTTCTTCGGAGTCGTCCTGATCGTCACGGGCATTCAAGGTGATGCGGTTGAGATAGTCGTACAACCCCACATCGAGGTTATCCGGATCGTTTTGGTAGTCACGAACCATCTGCACGAATAGATCGAGATTGCGGTACTTCCATTTCGCGATCTTGTCGTTGTGCTGATACTCCATTACCAGATACGACCAGTAATCGATCTCTGCTATCATCGCTTCCAGAGCCTGTGCCGGCTTCTTTCCGCCCGCGAGCAGCTGCGCTCGATACCGTTCTATCAAATCGAAGAAGGCTCGCAGGTCATCCACTGCGCGGGTGCTCAACGGTGAATCGGCGGCATGGACGAGCTCGCTGATCGTGGAGTACAGCGTCTGACCGCTGTGCTCGGCGCGTGCGGTGATCTGCTCGAGCGTTCTCTTGCCGATACCGCGGCGCGGAACGTTGATTATACGCAGCAGCGCGATCTCGTCGTTGAGGTTGGCGCAGAGGCGCAGGTAGGCGATGAGGTCCTTGATCTCTTGCCGTTGGAAGAAGCTCTGTCCTCCGGAGATGCGGTAGGGGATGTTTTCCGCCAGGAAAGCTTCCTCCAGGGTGCGTGCGAGCGAGTTGGTGCGGATCAAAACGCCGATATCGTCATAGCGGAGCCCTTCGGTTGCAGCCAGCGACTTGATGCGGCGCGCGATCATCTCCGCTTCCTGCTGTTCGTCCTCAGGGTAGCATAGTTCGATTGGCAGCGATTCACCCTGACCGGTCCAAAGCGCCTTGGCCTTGCGGTTGGTATTGTTGGCGATCACCCGGTTTGCCGCATCAAGAATGGTGCCGGTTGAGCGGTAGTTGCGTTCCAGCTTGATCTCCAACAGCTCGGGGAAGTCGCGCTCAAACTGCAGGATGTTTTCGTATTCCGCGCCGCGCCAGGAATAGATCGACTGATCGTCGTCTCCCACCACGCAGACATTGCGGTTGTTTTGGGTCAGGAGCCGAAGCATTCGATACTGTGCTCTGGAGGTGTCCTGGAACTCGTCGACGAGCACGTAGCGGTACCGTTGTTCGAGCTCCTCGCGTACCCGGGCCACCTCGCTCATCAGCCTTGTGGGGAGCACAATCAGGTCGTCGAAATCCACGGCGTTATAGAGCTTCAGGTGCTGCTGGTATTCATCATACAGCCGGCGAAACTCGGCAGTCTCCGCGTCCCATTTCGTCTGCCCGGTCTTAATGCGCGAGAACAGGGTGAGGATGCTGCGGAGGTCACGGAGATCTTCCATGCCCAACTCCCGCACTGTCTCCTTCAACAGCTGGGCCTGGTCGCTCTGATCGTAGATGCTGAAGTTCTCGCGGTAGCCAAGTTCGCGGATGTAACGCTTGAGCACTTGTACGCCGAACGCATGGAAGGTTGAGACGGTAAGCATTCTGGTCGAGTTGCCGACGAGTTGGGCCACGCGGACCTGCATCTCTCGTGCCGCTTTATTGGTGAAGGTCAGCGCAAGGATTGCCGATTGCGGAATGCTGCGACGGAGCATTGCGGCCATGCGATGGGTGATCACGCGCGTCTTGCCTGAGCCTGCCCCGGCGATGATCAACAGGGGGCCTTCAATCGTCTCGATCGCACGTTTCTGTTCGGGATTGAGTGAGTTGTTGTCTTGACTGTAGTGTTGCATACGGAGCCTCGTTTATAGCACACAGCGGCACGTCAGGCAATCGGCCCGGGTGCCGGCAATCAACAGGAGCTCTTGCGGAGGCGGGCGAGGTATAACGGGCCGCGACCATCGTCCTGATCGGGGAGTATCTGCACCCCGTGGCGCCTGCCGGTCCCGATACCGATCTGCGGCGGCTCGGCGCAAACGCGCCCGTCGAACCGTTTCAGCGCTTTCTCTACGACCGCGTCGTTTTCGTCGTCCAGGAGCGCGCAGGTGAGATAGAGCACCGTACCCTGGGGTCGGACCGCCGTCAGCGCCGCAGCCAGAATCGCGTAGGCGTCGATCGCAAGCCGCTTCGCCCGCGCCGGGCTCCAGCGGGTGAGCTCGGGAGGGGTGGCGAGCAGGTGACGCTCGGCGGAGCAGGGGACGTCGGCAATGACGTGGTCGTACGCGTTCTGCTCGTAGAGTCCCCAGCGGCGCGCGTCGTGTCCGGTAACGCGAACCGTAACCGGGGACGGGTCCGGCAGGTGCTCTTGGAGCGTACGCTGCAGTCGCGCGCGGCGTGCTCGCGAGCGTTCGTTGGCGGTAATGCTGAGCGCCTGCGCCGTCCCGCTGCTACACGCCGCCGATATCAGCGCGAGGGTTTTGCCTCCCGGCGCCGCGCAGAGGTCGAGCACACGGTCGCCGGCAGCAACCGGCAGAGTGGTGACCGAGAGAGCCGAGGCGCCGTCGAGGTAGTATGGTTTGACAAGCCCGTGCTGCAGTGCCACGTAGCCCGGCGGACGCAGCAACGCCGCCTGCAACCGGCTCCAGCGCTCACCGTACCGCTCACGGTAATGCTCCTCGAACCCCTGTGCTCCCGGAGCGGCGCTTCGGCTACGTCTGCGCCGTTTTCCCATGCCGGTCCTTCGCTTCAGCTGGGGGTTGCGCCGGGGTTGCGGCCCCGGCCGTGACCGGGGCTTCGCCCGGGTTGCGGTTGCAGCGCTTGACGCCGATGCGGCGTCTCAGTACCGTGGTGGCTATGCAGTACTCGGGTATCATCTTTGACCTCGATGGTACATTGCTCGACACCTTAGCAGATATCGCGCGTGCTATGAACCGTGTTCTGCGGAGCCATGGCTTTGCGGAACGTGAGGTTCCGGAGTACCGCAGCATGGTGGGGTGGGGGCTGGAAGAGCTCACGCGGCGAGCACTCCCGGCGGAGCACACGGAAGGATCCGGGCGACAGAACAACGGATTGGTGGCCCAATGCTATCAGGAGGTAGTGAGCGCGTACGCTGCCGCTCCGGTTGTGGAGACCGAACCATTCGACGGAGTTCCGGAGGTTCTGCGGGAGCTGCATGAGGCCGGTGTTCCGCTTGCGGTGCTTTCGAACAAGCATGATGAGCTGGTCACGACGATTGTGGCCCAGACGCTCGGCTTGCAGTGTTTTCGGGTCGTCGGCGGCGCGCGTGACGGAGTGCCTAAGAAGCCGCATCAGGAAGCCGCGCACCGCATCGCTCGGGAGCTCGGAGTTGCGCCTGAAGAGACCGTGTTCGTCGGGGATTCGGGGGTGGATATCGAGACGGCGCGTAGAGCAGGGATGATTGCAGCGGCGGTGACCTGGGGTATCGCACCACGCGAGGAACTCAAGAGCGCCGGGCCGGATATACTCCTCGAGCAGCCCACCGAAATTCTCACGCGACTGAAGTTCAGACCGCATACCGCGGCAACTCAGCACACCGGGGCAAACCAAGGGAGGACGGAGACATGAACAAGGATGAATTGAAGCAGAAAGCTCTCGACTACATCTCCCGCGAACAGGATGAGCAGTTCCGTGGTGAGGTTGAAGCGCTGCTTGCTGAGGAAGACTACGAGGAGCTGAACGACCGTTTCTATACCGAGATCGAGTTCGGCACCGGCGGTCTGCGCGGGGTTATCGGCGGCGGCTATAACCGGATGAATCCGTTCATCGTTCAACAGGCCACCGAAGGGCTTGCCCGCTATGTGGAACGTGCCGGAACGCAGCGCCCGGGCGAGCCCCTGCGGGCGGTAATCGCACACGATTCGCGTCGTTACTCAGACACCTTTGCGCTGCAGGCGGCGCTGGTTCTGGCCGCTCACGGCATACAGACGTATCTATTTTCGGGGCTGCGGCCGACACCGGAGCTGTCGTTTGCCGTCCGTCGTCTGGGCGCCACTACCGGCATTGTGATTACCGCAAGCCATAACCCCAAGGAATATAACGGCTACAAAGTGTACTGGGACGACGGCGGGCAGGTCGTCGCCCCGCACGACAAGGCTATCATCGAGGAAGCTCGCAACGTGCACGGCGATATCAGAAGAATCAGCCGGGACGAGGCAATTCAGCAGGGTCTGCTGGTGATGATCGATCGCGAGCTGGATGACGCCTATGTGGAGGCGGTGAAGGGTGTCTCCATTCGCCCTGAGCTTCTGCGCAACAACGCGGGCGAGTTGAAGATTGTCTACACGCCGCTGCACGGGGCCGGGGGCTACCTGATTGAGCGGGTGCTCGGCGAGCTGGGGCTGGAAGTGATTCCGGTGGACGAGCAGCGGGAGCCCGACAGTGAGTTTCCGACTGTGATGTACCCTAATCCCGAGGAGCCGGCCGCGCTTGATCTGGCGGTCAAACTCGGCAGGCAATTGGATGCTCAGCTCGTGTTCGGTACCGACCCCGATGCGGATCGGATCGGGATCGCGGTTCCGGCGAACGGCGAGTATCACCTGATCACCGGCAACCAGCTCGGCGTGTTGTTGGTGGACTACGTTTTTGGGGCGAAGGCGGAGCTTCGGACCTTGCCCGAACGGCCGGCGTTCATCATGACGATCGTTACCACCAATCTCCAGCGCCGTGTTGCCGAGCACTACGGCGCCGAGGTGTACGCAACCCTGACCGGTTTCAAGCATATTGCTGCGCTGATGCGCCGGTTCGAGGCCGAGCCGAACGGGCCGACATTCGTTATGGCGGATGAAGAGAGCTACGGCTACCTGGTCGGTGACTTCGTGCGTGACAAGGACGCGATCTCGGCTGCGTTGCTTTGTGTCGAGATGACCGCTTATCACGTCAGCCGGGGAAAGAGCGTGCTTGACCGCTTGAACGAGATCTACCGTGAGTTCGGCTATTTCGAGGAATCGACGTTGTCGCGCTATTTCGAAGGGCAGCGCGGTAAGATGATCATGGACGGCCTGATGCAGCAACTGCGCGAGGATCCTCCGACCGAGTTCGCCGGAGTCAAGGTGCTGGAGATTCGCGATATCAGCGACGGAACCCGAAGGGAACTGCGAACCGGAGTCGCGCACAACGACGTCGACCTGCCCGCGTCCAATGTGCTGCAGTTCATCCTTGAAGACGAGTCGGTTATTAGCGCGCGGCCGTCCGGTACTGAACCGAAGATCAAGTTCTACATCTCGTGTCCCGGTCGCCCCGGTGAGGAGCCGCAGAACGCTCGTTCCGAAGTCGGGACCCTCGTGGCGGCGATAAAGAGCGAGATCGAAGCGATTATCGATGCGGGTGCCGGGTCTTAAATGCTGAGATATCGCTCAGGACGCGGACCGAAGCGCGAGCGGCGTGGGAGCGAGGAGTTGCTCGGAGACGAGCGCATTCCGCGGGCCCTGCTGCGGATGTCGCTGCCGGCGACCTTCGCGATGTTCATCAACGCTCTCTACCATCTCGTCGACGCCATCTTCATCGGCCGGGCGGTCGGGGCGCACGCCCTCGGAGGGCTCGGAATCGCGTTTCCGTTCCAGCTGATTGTGGTTGCGATTTCAATCACCCTCGGCGTCGGCTCGGCATCGGTGATTTCGCGCGCGCTCGGCCGGGGCGATCGCGATAAGGCGATCCGCACAGTCGGAAACGCGATTTCGCTGTCATTTCTGAGCGGTATCGCCTTCATGGTGATCAGCTACCTAGGGCTCGACTTCATCCTGGTGCTTTTCGGGGCAACTCCGGAAATAGCGGTGTACGCGCGAGAGTACCTGCTGATCGTCGTCGGCGGGACCCCGTTCATCGGAATGGCGATCTGTCTGAGTCATGTCGTCCGTGCCGAAGGAGACGCGCGGGCTTCGATGGTGTTTATGGTGGCGGGGGCCGTTGTCAACATCATTCTGGATCCGATTCTGATCCTCGGGTTCGATATGGGCGTGCGCGGGGCGGGCTTCGCTACGGTCAGTGGGAAGATTCTCTCGTGTGCGATGGCACTGTGGTATTACCGCTACGGGAGGAGCCGCTTGCGCCCCGCCTTGCGGCACCTGGTTCCGGCGTGGTCTGTTGTGCGTGAGACGGTTCCGGTCGGGGTGCCGGCGTTTGTGCGTCAGTCTGGGCTGAGTCTGCTTACGATTCTGGTAAACAACGCGCTGGCGCTGCACGGAGGCTCGCTCTCGGTCGCGGCGTTCGGGGTCATAAACCGCGTGCTGATCTTCAGCCTCATGCCGGTGTTCGGCATAATCCAGGGTTTCCAGCCGATCGCAGGGTACAACTACGGCGCCGAGCGCTTTGACCGTGTACGCGAGGTCATTCGGTCCGCGATCATCGCCACCACGGCGGTGGCCTCGTTCTGTGCGGCGGTTGTCCTGATAGCCCCGTCCGGGGTGTTCGGCCTGTTTACGACCGACAGCGAACTGATTGCGATCGGAGGCCCGGCAATGCGTACGGTGTTTGCGATGCTGCCGCTGGTCGGATATCAGGCGGTTGGAGCAACGCTGTTTCTGGCGATCGGGAAAGCGCGCCCGGCGCTGTGGCTGTCTATGCTGCGGCAGGTGATCCTGCTGATCCCCCTCGTGCTTATTCTTCCGCAGTATCTGGGTGTGTGGGGCGTGTGGATTGCGTTTCCGGTGTCCGATCTCGCCGCAACCGTGATAACGAGAATACGGTTACGCGGTGAGTACCGCAGTTTGGAACAGGCGCCGCAATTGATCTGAATGTCTTTTTATGCTAAGAGTGCTTTCATATGGATGAAAGCATCTCGGTAGGCGAGATTACTTTTACCGCGTTCGATTTCGAGACCACCGGCCTAAGCCCGGCGGATGACGCGATTTGCGAGATAGGCGCGGTGAAGTTCCGTGGCGGCGAAGTGAACGATACTTTTCAGACCCTGGCCAATCCGGGCATGAAGGTTTCGGCGGACGCCCGCGCGGTCAGCGGACTGACGAATCAGCAGCTCGCTACTGCGCCTCCGGTAGAAGAGGTGCTTCCGGACTTCCTTGAGTTCATTGCGGACACCGTCCTGGTCGCTCATAACGCTGAGTTCGATATGGGCTTTCTACGTGCCGCGATTCAGGTCTACAACCTGACGCCGATCCGGAATCTGATCGTGGATACGCAAGCACTGGCGGAGAAGGCCTTTCCCCGCAAGCGTAGTTACAGTTTACAGGCCCTCGCCGACCAACTAGGCGTTGACCCGGGCGCGGCGCATCGCGCTCTTGACGACGCGTTGACCTGTATGAAGGTGTTCAACGCGTGTGTCGATCAGCTCAGTTTCATGGGCGATCTCCCGCTGTCGGAAGTGTTGCGCTGAGCCTGCAGGTCGCTCAGCGCTTGCGGGATAGAAGCTTCAGCATGTACAGCTCGAGGTAACGCTGCAGCTCTTGCCGGCGCTTAATCTCACTGAAGGCATCGTTTTTTGCCAGCTGTTCCGCCAGGCTCCGCAGTCGCGACTTGTCGGGCGGCATGTTGCGGTTCAGTACGCGCATGCGCCGCAGGAAATCCCGCACCAGGGCGTTCACGTCTTCCACCAGATTATGCTTAGCGGTGGGGTCCAGCAGCGGGTTCCATCGTTCGATCAGCTGCGTAAGCGCTGCGTCAATATCGCCGTCAGGCCCGAGGTACTCGCGTTTCAGGTCGCGAATTGCCTTTTGATATCGAACCGAAGGCGTTCCGGAGGCTGCGGGACGGCCGGAGCGCTCCTCGGAAACGTTTGCGCCCCCGGGGGCGGTAGCTTGGGTTCGGGCGGTATCGTCGGCATTGAGCACCATTGCGCTATCGGCCGCCTTCTCCTGCCGGTGCTCGGCCCGGCCCTCAGGAGCGCCGAACAGAAAGCGCTTGATCACGCGTACCACGGCGGCCAACCCCGGAACCACCTGCCAGAAGGGAAGCATCAGTCGCGCATCCTCGTACAGCTGCTTGCGATCGAGCTGGAGAATCTCCGCGATGGGGCGCAACTCGGTCGCCTTGCGATCGACTACCCGGTTGATGACGGCGCGCGCATTGCTCCCACCGTCGGCAGTCTCGCGTTCGGCGAGCAATAGCAGCCCCGGGTTGAGGAGGGCGGCGGTAACCGGGTAGCGCGCCTTGAGATTTGTCTCGAGCAACCGCTCAAAGGCATCGTCCTCACTCATGGCACGCATCTTATTATCTTCGCGCAGTACTGCGGTCCAGTGTTGTACAATCAGGCGCTTGAACTCCTCCGCGGCCTGGTTAACGCCGCTGCTGACCGCCGGGATGACGAACTCCTTGCGGATATAATAGTCCTTGTTCTGATGAGTTCGCACTCTGACGATCTCCGAAAGTGAGTCCTCAGACTCACGTTGCGCGTGCTCCTTCAGGTATGTCTGGATACGCTCGTGGGACAGGTTTTTGGTAATCGGAACCCCTTTGTCGTCTGAGAAACTGTAGATCTCGCTGATGCTGAAAGCGTACGGCGGTCTATTGAGATGCCGCTCGAGAATCTTACGGGCCAGCTCTTCGTCGCGATTTCGCTGTTGGCGCCCTTTGTAGAACACCGCATGGTATCCGACCAGATGGGACGCCTGCAGCACCGCTTCCTCTTCGGGGAGACGTTCCTTCTTCTGCTGAAACTCCTTTACGAGCATGTTCGTGAGCTGTGCCCAAAAGTAAAAGCTGAACTCGTCCGGCTCCAGCACCGAGGACAACACCGAGTCCGGGTTGGTCAGGATGCCGTTGATAAGCTCCCGCAGTGCCATCTCGCGGCCCCGGAAAACCACCCGCAGCTTGGTATGCATGTAATTGGCGTTCCGTTCGCTTCGGAAATACAAGCGGATGCGCTGGAGCGCGGTGGGGATTATGCGCCGACCCAGCAGGTTTGAGGTCACAATGATACCCGGCACGTTGTCAGGGAAGATCAGGCGCAGGAGGCGAGGGGGGCCTTCGCTACGCTCCAGCCAGGTTACCAGGTCACCGGTAATGTCAACCGGAACGATGATGTGCTCCGGAGCATCCAGCCCGAGGCTCTCTTCAGTAGGGAACAGCAGATCCGGGCGTTGGTGCAGTTTTTCATACGCCTTCTCAACGATTGCGATGTAGTAATGCGTGTAGATGATTTCGGTGATCGCCTCACCGTTACGCACGAGCGTGCATACCCCGTCTTCCTCCAGGCGACCGAGGTACCCGTGCAACTTCTGTGCAGTGTTGTCGCGAAGCTCGCCGAGGTGTGGTTGTTCTTCCAGGTAGCGTTCGAGATAACGTTGAGTGAAGGCGCTAAACTGATGAAAAGTAAGCCGCGGATGCTGCAGTTTGCGAACGCAGACGCTGAGAATTTTTGCGACTTCGTTGCGATCAATCATCTTGGCTCCTCGTGTATCTCTGTGGTGATAGTATCCGCCTTTCCGGCGGAGTGCAACCGTTTCATTTGACAGCGGGGTCACGGCTGTATAGGATTAAGCTCAAGGACGACAATGAATCGCGAACACGCATTTCGGGTGTGTGCCTGCCGACCTACCGCCGGCCTGATCCTCAGGAGTTCTCTCGCAGTGCTCGTTGCGTTGGTGCTCGGCCTCTCGGTGGCGTGCGCTACACCGGATACCGAGCCTCCGGCGGAAGCCGAGCGCACGCCGGACAACGCAGACGAACAGGAGCCCGTGTTTGAGTCAGCTGCGGAGAAGAACGATGAGCAGCGGGATCGTCATGACGAAATCGCCGATGCTCGCGACGAGACCGCCGAGGCTGAGGAGTTTCAGGTCAGTGAGGAACTGTATGAAGAGACGTTTAATGAAGTAGAGGAGGTCATAGCCCATCTCAATCGCGTGATCGCCGACCGTGACTATGAGGGCTGGCGCGAGCTCCTGACCGACACGTTCGTGGCGGTGCACTCTGACACAGAAACCCTCGAGCGACGATCCGAAAGCCCCGTACTGCAACGCCGCGGAGTGCTGCTCGAGACGCTCCAGGATTATTTCGAATATGTCGTGGTTCCAAGCCGTGCGAACGCGCGGCTCGATGACCTCCGTTTTCTCGACGACAACCGCGTGGAAGCGCTGATGGAGGTCAGAGGGCAAGAAATCCTCCTATACCAGCTAAAAAGAAAGAACGCAAGCTGGAAAATCGATCACTATTAGTAGTACTCTTAAAGGGAATCACGATTATCGCAGTAGGGGGGATTTAAAATGCATCGGTCTATCGGTACTGTCTTGATCATTCTCATGCTGGGGTTCGGTTCGGCGATGGTTGCGGCCGACGAGCCTCAGACCGACGGTCCCTTGACGATAGAGGAACTGTACCTCGAGCAGGATGTCGATATGCGCGTTATCGGCTCTCAGGCACGGTCATCAAACCGCCAATCAAAAGCACTCGCGGTGCAGGCCATCCGCGCAATGCTGAACGACGGGCGAATAACCGCCGATAATCCCGAGCTGGTTCCGATTTTGCGCGGGCTGGCACTGGAGGGGACTGCGCGGCAAACGCGTCACGGGAGCGACACTATCGTCAACAACTTCCCGGAGATCCGGCGTTCGGCGGCGCAACTGCTGGGCGAGGTGGGCGGCCCCGGCGCTCAGGAGGCGTTGATCAAGGTGTTGCGGTCTGACGACGAGCCGATGGTTTTGGCTGAGGCGGTCTATGCTTTGGGGCTGATCGGGCGTAACGACGACAACGCTGTAACTTCGGAGATCGCCCTCATGCTGCGGGACCAGAACAGCCGCACGAATCCCGACAACAACCTCGCCTACGCCTCGTTGCTGGCTCTGGACCGTATTGCCGGCCAGAACGGCGGCGTGAACGACACCCTGTTGATCGACGCTGTGCTTGACATCGCCAGCCATGGTGCGTACCTTCGAATCGTACGTCTAAAGGCTGTCGAAACGCTGTTCGCGCTGCGGGGCGGCGACACGTAGTGTCGCGCCGCAGCAACCACGGGGCGGCGAATCTAAAAAGACGGAACGCGTCACCGCGTGATAAAGAATCGGCTCTTAATAACGATCCTTACGATCAAGCTAACAGGGTTAGCGCTCGTTTTGCTCGTCTTCTTTACGAGTTTTTTTATCACCTAATCTGAGCGATTCCGGCAGGTAGAAAAAAATACCTCCTTGTGGTGTAATAGGTTAGCCAACACCAAAAAACACCCAGGAGGTATGTTTAGAATGACCCCAAAAGCCAATTCCGTCAAGGCCTGCATCGATGCTTGCGAGACAACCGAGGACACGCTCACCGGCCGCGCCGGGCTCGCTCTGGTGAGCCGTTATTTGCGTGTAACAGGGATCATCGAGCTTCTCGCCGAGCGCTTCTCGTTCCTCAAGAGAAGCCGCAAGGGTGCTGCTTTGACTGCGATGTTCCATCAGATTCTCTGCTATTTCTTCGACGGCACCGAGCTGCATCTGACGCGCTTCGACCGGCTCCGCGAAGACGAAGGATACGCCGGCGCGATCGAGACCGCGCCCCGGCACCTGGTCTC
>PUNW01000199.1 GCA_003552665.1 Spirochaetaceae bacterium
CAGTACGGCGCCGGGAGTGGGCACGATTGGACCGTCCACGCGCTCGCGGATATGCTCCATGCCCGGCCCGCCGGTGATGTGTTGCTCGAAGACTTCCTGGATGATCGCGCGCGTGGGTTCTACATTGAGCTCGTCGATGCGCGGATACACGTTCTCGGATACATATAACCGCGCCGCAAGGCCCCGAAACAGCGCGGCGACCTCGTCGCGGTTTTCGATGTTTCCGGCATAGATCACCGGAATGGTTAACGCTTCCGCCCGCAGCATCTCGGCGATCTTGTCGGCATTGTGCAGCGCCGTGTCGCGCTCGCCGTAATCGACACCCCCGGCGATCAGGATTATGTTGGGGTGGATGCGCCGGATTTTCTCGATATCCGAATCCCGGAGCTTGCCGGCGGTTACATGGTGCAGGTTGGCGCCGGCGCCTAAGGCCGCCTCTCGCCCCGCCCGAACCGTCATGTCGTAGGCGAGGCCGTGCACCGTCATACGCAGCCCGCCCGCTGCGCTGCTGGTGGCGAAGAAATGCTCCCATTCGAGCGTGGGGCCCAGGTCTTTCACCGCCTGGTTGAGCCCGATGCGCACGTCGCCCGCTTCAACCGATGTGGGCGCAACCCCCTGCCCGTGATACTCCGGGCTGTCGGTCCGGAGGCCGGAAAACGCGTTTACCATCGTGGTGGTGCTGCCGATCTCCGCGACGAGGACCTCAACCTTCATGCGCCGCCCAAGATCTCCCGCCGCCTCTCCACCAGAAAGGTAGCGACCTGAAGACCGGTGGTGCCGCGCCCGAATCCGCGATCCACTCCTTGTTCCCGTGCGAGCTCCGGCGACACCTGCGTGCCGCCCGCGATAAGGATGATCCGGTCGCGGAGGCCTTTCTCGAGGCACAGCTCGTGAAGCCGGCGCATGTGTTTGTAATGCACGTCGTAATGGCTGATGATGGTGGAGGCCAGAATCCCGTCGGCGTTTGTTTCAATCGCCGCGTCCACCAGCTTCTCAAGCGGAACCGAGGTTCCCAGATACTCCACCTGTATGCCGAACGCTTCCAGCCCGCCGTGCTTGATGTCGATAACCTCGCGCAGGCCCACCGAGTGCTCGTCCTCGCCCACCGTGGCGGCAACCAGTTTCATCGGGCGCCGGTGAATCTCGTCGTAGATCTCTTCGTGGCTGAGCACCTTCTCCTCAGGAGGAATCTCGAGCGTGCTTGTATCAATCACCTGGTTGAACCGCCCCTTGAGCTCCACCCGAACGCCTTCCGCCGGTTGCATCACCTCGGTGTGGATCACCTCCACCTCCTCGAGCCCCATGCGGTTTCCGATCTCGACCGCCGCCACCTCCGCGGTGCGACGGTCGGTCGGGAGGAACAGCGTCAGCAGCACGACCCCGTCGCCCTGCCACTCCATCTCGGGCTTCAGCAGGGTTGAGCTCCGAAGCTCCGCGGTCTCGGCAAGCCGGGTATGAACGTTGTCGTCCGGGTCGAGCTCGTCTATATAGACGATCTTCTCCGGTTTTTCGAAGGTGCACCCATCGATCAGGCTGCACGGATCGGCCGCTGCCTCGGGCCCGTACTGCTCGAGGTTGTTGTACCCGAAATGCGCCGTCACCGGCGCCATGTAGTCGAGGTCGCGTTCATAAACCGTGTCGGCGCTGACACCGCCGTGTATCTGCCGCGCGATGCCGTCGCCGTTTCGCGCCGGGTAGAGGCCGGAATCCACGAAGAAGCCTTCCTCCACGGCCTTGAAGTATCCGCCGGTCTCGAGGATCTCTTCCAGAAACAGAACCGCCCGCTCCTTCAGCTCCCGGATCGAGTCTTTCATCGGGCTTTCGTGCCGTCGCAGCTGAACCAGCTCTTTGAGACCGTCCATCCCCAGGAAGGCCTGCTTAGCGGTATCGGTTCCCTCGACGTTGTACATGTGCCAGGGTACGTTGCGCCCTTCGTCCGGGGTGATTGTGGATTGGATGTCCGCGCTGGTAAGCTCGGAAATAAGCAGGTTCAGGGTATGCGTTACGGTGGCCTCACGTGCGGAGCTCGTCATATACTTGGTGTTCTGCTGCGCTCGCATCCTGTACCCGTGAAACAGTTCGCGCAGCGCCACGGCGTAGGGCAGATCGAGTCGCATCGCCGGCGCCGGCGGAGCGGTGGGCGGCACGGTGGAGAGACAGATGTTCTCCTTCGGCACACCAGCTTTCACCGAGTACATGCAGTTGATCGCGTGCTGCACGATGAGCTCCGGCATCACCTTCCAGGCCTCGCGGGCGGTGGCGTTGGCGTTATGGGCGCCGTCTATCTGCGCGATCCCGGCCCAAGCGATAATCTTCTTGGCCTCGGCCGCGTCCACGAAGCTGCGCACCATATTGACGTTGCGGTACAGCACGTTGTACTGCGGGTCCTGGTGCGCGCCGTTGACGCCCTCTTCCGCAAACAGCACCGCGATCTCGGGCCCGGCCACGCCGCTGATGTAGGAGTGGTAGTTGAGGGGGCGCCCCAGCTCATCCTCGATCATGTCGAGCGCTTTTCTCTGCGCGCGGATCTGCTTGCGCGTGATCGGAACGCCGCCGACGCCCTGCGGTGTGCCCTCCAGAAGACCGTCGATATGGCTCTGCCCCGCGGTGCGGATCACCATCAGGTGGTCGGCACCGTGCCACGCCGCCATGCGCATACGGCGGATGTCGTCTTCGAACCGACCGCTCGCGATCTCGGTCGTGATCACCGGGCGGGGCTGCGGGTCTATACTGCCGAAGTAAGCGGCCGCCGGCAGCGGTGTGCCGGTTTTCATCGGGTCGGTGGCTTCGTGGTACTCAAACGGGCCGGCATGATGCGTCTTGTCTGCGCCGGTGCGCCACGCCCAACCGCGCCGCCGCGGTCTGTACTGCTCCAGGCCTTCCAGAATAGCCTCGATATCGAGCTTGCCGGCGCCGTCTGGCCGATCTGCTTGCATCATGAACCAGCCCTCCCCGATCTCGTTCAGTTCGCCTTAGCTTAGCTGCGGCCGAACGCAGCCGTTGCCTCGTCCCAGAGGCGATTCTCTGCGAGCTCGAGCCCGGCTTCCCGGACTGAGAGGCCGGTTCTGCGCGCCACCTTGTACACAACGTGCCCCGCTCCCTTGGAGATCAGATCGTGATCTAGTGTGGCGGCCACGATCGCGCCGGCTTCCAGACTGGAGAAGCCCATTCGCAACAACACCGACCGCTCTATGGAAGGCGTCGTGTGTGTGCGCGCGAGCTCGAGCAGCGGATCCACGAGCTCTCCGGTCAGGCTCCAGAACCGTTGTTCCAGATCGGCCTCGCTGAGATCGGCCAGGTGCCCGCGGCGGCGGGCAAAATCGTCTTTGCGTTCCATGCGCTCACTCCTCCTGCAGCATGCGCTCCACCGCGTCGGGGCTGCTCCGCGTCTCGGCCGCGAGGAACTCGATATCGGCTTCGGTGAACGATAGCGCGCCGGAAGCACCCGGTGCACCGGAGGCCGAGGCGGGAGTAGAAGCAGCGGCCGCGGTGGATGCCGAGGCAGGTGCGGCGTGACCCAGCCGTTCGCGCGCAAAGGCTACCGCATGCTTGATATAGCGACGCCGCAAGTCATCTAGGTTCAGGTCCTGCGCGGCGATCATGGACGGGTCCTGCGGCAGGACGATCGAGGTTCCGGGCGCCTCCTCGCGCGGATCTCCGAACCGAACCTCAATACCGTTCTCGCGGGCGAACGCGAGCTGCGGCTGCAGGTGCTTACCGGCGCCGGTGTACTCGGTTTCCTGCACGACGATCGTTTGGCTGTTGTCCATCTCACGGGCAATCGCGAGCGCCGCGGCCAAGGACGTGTTGCCGGCCGGGCCACGCTCGAGGCCCTCAAGGCGTGCCAACGCCTCGGTCATATAGAACACCTCGCCTTGGCGCACCGTAACGTAGCGATCCATGTAGCGCAGCGGTCGCGCCGCCGAGCGGGGTACGTCGGAGCGATCGGGAAAGGTCGTGAACGGTATTCCGAAACCGGTATGGCCGGTGGTGAACGACTTGCGGTTGAAATGGGCGTCGTCGGCCATGTTGAGACCGCTCAGGTCCACACTGGCCGCGATTATCTCGGTGTCTCGCGCTTCGGCCTGGTGCAGTCCGCGGGCGGTCCCGGTCAGGTTGCCGCCGCCGGCGTTGGTTACCACCACCGCATCCGGCGCGGAGCCGGTCAAGGCACGCATCTGGTCGTGCAGCTCCACCCCGAGCGTTTCGATACCGCTCACGCCGAACGGCGTGTAGAGGCTCGCGTTGAAGAACCCGGTCCCTTCGAGCAGCCGGAGAAAGACAAAAAACAGCTCAGGGCCAACCGTAAGCTGCAACACTTCGGCACCGAAGGCTTCGCACTTCCGCGCCTTTTCCACGATTTCCGGCTGACCGATGCCGCGCGAGTCATAGCATTCCTGAACCACGATGCAGTCGAGGCCGTGCATCGCCGCCTGGCTTGCTACCGCGGCGCCGTAGTTGCCGCTGGTCGCAGCGATGACGCCGGTGAAGCCGAGCTCCCGGGCGTGGCACACGGAGGTAGCCGCCCGCCGGGCTTTGAAGCTGCCGGACGGGTTGGCCGCCTCGTCCTTGAGAAAGATGCGCGCGCCTTTGCCCGGCGCGGCATCGCGGCGAGCCAGAGCGGTTATGTTACGCAGTTCCAGAAGAGGTGTGTTCCCGACGCCGTACCGCTGCTGAATACTGCGAACCTCGTCGAAACCGTAGCCCGTGCTTTCCATCATGCCTTCGTAATCGAACGCGATACTTCCGGACTCGAACCGCGAGTAGTCTATACCCACGGCGTTGCGGATTATCTCACCTTTGCGGGCCATGACAGCTTCGTAGCTTTCGACCGAACTACTCATATCGTTTAGCCTCCAGGGTGTGCTTCGCCCGCCGGCGCGATCACTGCAGCGTATTCTTCAGCGCGCTGAGCCGGCGGCCGAGCTCCGCGAGTTCCGGCAGTGTGCGGCCGTAGGTGTGCGTGTAACTGGGACTGCAGTTGCACAGTTTGCCGCGTACCACCCGACCGATCGCGGTTTCCACCTCCACCTCGTCACCTACCCGGGCCGCGTCGTTGAGTAGAAAGCCGTGCACCCACATCTCCAGCGGTACCGCACGGGTGTTGTCGGGGATCTTGCTCGACCGTTGTTCGGGCGAGAGCAGAACCGCATGGATCTGAACCCACGCGTCCTTACCTGCGGTTTCGCCGCTCATATGCTCCTC
>PUNW01000228.1 GCA_003552665.1 Spirochaetaceae bacterium
CGCTGATCACCGCAGTGGGCGAACGCGTGGACAGCGAGATGCTCGCTCGGTTCGGCATACCGCTCGATTCCTCCGAAGCGCCCCGTGTAGACCCCCACACCTATGAGACCGCGCTCGCGGATGTCTACCTTGCCGGCGACGCCCTTAGCGGTCCGTCGACCGTGGTGCGCTGCATTGCCGCCGGCAGGCGGGTAGCCGATGCAATCGCCGAGCGGTACGGCGGCGTTACGGTCCGGCAACCGCCCGTGCCGCAGGTGGAGCACAGCCGGCGCCTCGCCGAGCTTCGCGCGCGCAAGGCGACCGTGCTCGAGCAACCCGACCCCGAAACGTATTCCGATATAGCCGCATTCGCGGCCCGTGAATACGACCGCTGTCTCGAGTGCAGTTACGTCTGCAACCGCTGCGAGGAGGTATGCCCCAACCGCGCAAACATCACCGTGCCGGTGATCGACGACCCGCTCTTTCAGGACCCGTTCCAGATCGTCCATCTCGACGCCTACTGCAACGAGTGCGACAACTGCGCGCAGTTCTGTCCATGGGACGAGCTGGTTCCCTATCGCCATAAGCCGACAGTGTTCAGCACCGCCGAAGATTTCGAACGCAGCACGAATGACGGTTGGCTGGTGACCGGCGGCGCAGTTCGGATACGGTTCGAGGGTGAACAGCGCGAGCTTTCCCCGGAGCGCGGGGCCCTGGGGCACAACGAGGTGCGGGAGGCCGTGCGCCGCGCGGTCGCCGGCGCTGAGTCGCGCACGGAGCAACGTTTCCACCGGCTGTTCGAGATTCTTTACAGCTCGCGACCGGATGTGTTTACGCCGCTGGCGCAGGAGACCGAGTGAGTCTAAATCTTGAGGCTTTCACTTTACAACGCTTGACGACCGGCGGTATGATTATAATGAGGATATTATGGATAATGCTATATCCCGCGAAGTAGAGCGCGTGGATGCGCGCGCTAAGGCGCGCGGCGAAACGGCGTATCTCGCCGATCGCGGCTTTGAGAACCGCTTGTACGCTCGCGTGGTACGGGCACGAGTGCCGCGCGGTACCATCGTCAATCGGAACACCCCCGCCCTGCCGCCGGGGTATCACTACATAACGGCGGCGGACGTTCCCACCGGCGGCAAGAACTGCGTTCGGATGATCAAGGACGACTGGCTGGTGTTCGCCGAAGCCGAGGTCCGCTACTACGGCGAGCCGATCGGGCTGCTGGTCGGGCCTGATCGCCAGGCTCTCGCCGGGCTGCTCGAGCAGTTTGAAGCGGCGGTAGAGTATCGCGAACAGGAAGCGGCGGTGAATCTCGAGGAAGCGCTGCGCTGTAAAGGGGGCCCTATTCACGGTGAGGACAACCTGTTCGCCGACCTCCATACCAGCAAGGGTGACCCGGAGCGGGCGTTCGCCGAGGCGGCGCGCGTCATCGAGCGCGAGTTCCACACCGGACATCAAGAGCACGTCTACATCGAGCCCCAGGCGTTGGTGGGTACCCGCGAGGACGGGAAGGTGACCATCTACATCTCCACGCAGTGCCCGTTCTACGTCCGCAAGGCGGTCGCTACCACCCTTGGTCTGGCCGCCGAGGATGTTGTGATTGAGCAGACGCCGACCGGCGGCGGGTTCGGGGGCAAGGAACACTACCCCGATGTGCTTGCCACCGCCGTTGCGATCGCGCTGACCAAGATCGACCGTCCAATCGAGCTCATCCTAGACCGCATGGAAGATCTGGAGTTCACCAGCAAGCGGCACCCCAGTCGCGTCCGCTATCGGGTGGGGCTCGACGAAGCCGACAACATCGTGGCGCTGGACGTCGATATGGTGCTGGAGGCCGGCGCGTATGAGAGCAGCTCGCGGGTCGTGTTGCAGCGCGGGATGTTCTCCTCGAACAGCGTGTATGAGTTTCCCAACGTGCATGTACACGGGCGCGCGGTGGCCACCAACAACGTCCCGGCCGATGCGTTTCGGGGATTCGGTGCGCCCCAGGGCCTCTTTGCCGCCGAGATGCTGATGAGTCAGGTAGCCCGCGAGCTCGGTGTCGAGGATGTTGAGCTCAAACAACGCTACCTGTTGCGGCAGGGCTCAACGACTCTGACCAACGGACGCATCCATGAAGAGGTTAAGCTTCAAGAGATGCTCGAGCACATCCTCAACGAGTCCGACTATCGCCGCAAGCGCCGCGAGTACGGCGCCGGAAACGGGCGCGGTATCGGCATCTCGCTTTTCAAGCACGGCAGCGCGTTCACCGGCAACGGCGAGCCCGAGATCATCAAGGGCCGCGTCCGCATCCGGAAACGCGCCGACGGCCGCCCCGAGCTGCTGGTGGCGAACGTGGAGATCGGCCAGGGCGTCCTCACCACCTTCCGAAAGATCGTCGCCAGGGTACTGGATATTCCCTATACGGATGTGGTCTACAACAATCACAACACCGCGCAGGTGCCGGACTCCGGGCCCACCTGCGCCTCACGCTCGGTCGCGATCGTCGGCTATTTGCTGCAGCAGGCCGCTGAGAAGCTCAAAGGCCGGTTGCAGGAGCCCGGTGAGTTCGAGGTCGAACAAGGCTACGAGCATCCCGCTCACCTCCATTGGGATGCCGAGACCCTCACCGGCGATGCCTACCCGGCCTACTCCTGGGGCGTCAACTGTGTAGAGGTGGAGGTAGACCCGCTCACCTACGAAGTCACGGTCACCGGCGTCTGGACGGCATACGATATCGGTCGCGCGATCGACGAAGGGGTGGTGCGCGGACAGATCGTCGGCGGCGCAATACAGGGGCTTGGGTACGCCGGGCTGGAGAAACTGCAGAACTCAGGCGGACGTTTCCTGCAGCACACCATGGCGGACTACTGTATCCCTACGTCGCTTGACTTCCCCAACGTCCGGTACACGCTATTCGATAATCCCTATCAGTACGGCCCCTTCGGCGCGAAGGGAGCCGGTGAAGTGGTGTTCGACGGTATCGCGCCTGCGTTCGGCGCGGCTGTACAACAGGCACTCGACCGCGAAGTGGCTCACGTCCCGCTTACGCCGGAGTATATTTCGGAGCTTACAGATGGAACAGACAGTGCGTTTCACGCTCAACGGCCGGCCCGCACAGCTGACGCTGAACCCGCTACGACGGCTCCTTGACGTCCTGCGCGAGGATTGCGGGCTCAACGCAATCAAGGAAGGCTGCGGTGAGGGCGAATGCGGAGCGTGCTCGGTTCTGCTCGATGGCCGCGTTGTCGATTCGTGTATCCTGCCTGCCGGGGTGGTAGAAGGGCGCGAGGTTGAAACGCTCGAGCACATTCGCGAGACCCCGCGCGGAGAGCGGATCGTTACCGCGCTGGCCCGCGGCGGAGGGGTGCAATGCGGCTTCTGTACGCCGGGAATCGCGGTAGCCCTGGAGGCGCTGCTGCGCGAGAACCCCAAACCGGATGAGACAGAGATCCGTGACGGGCTCTCCGGGAACCTATGTCGCTGCACCGGCTACCAGCAAATTGTCGAAGGCGTGCTGGAGCATGCCCTCGACCACGGGACGGACAGCCTATGAGACGCGACTGGATTCATCCCCGCAATCTGCAGGAGGCGTTGGCGGTTCGCGCCGAGCGTGGCGCGGTGCCGCTCTCCGGAGCCACCGACCTCCTGGTGCGCCACCGCGGTGTGGCCGGAACGTTCCCGACGCTAGATGCCCCGATCGTCTGGATTGGGCATCTGGAAGAGCTCACCGCCGTGACGGCCGGCGCGCACGAGCTGCGGATCGGAGCGGCGGCGGTTTATACCGACATTGCCGCCCACCCGCGAACGCCCGCCATCCTCAGGCAAACCATCGCCGAGCTTGCGGCGCCGGCGATCCGCAACGTCGCAACTGTCGGCGGCAATATCGGCAACGCCTCCCCGGCCGCCGACGCTGTCTGCACGCTGTATGCGCTCGACGCCGAGGTTGAGCTCGCCTCGGTCACCGCCTCGCGACGGGTAGCGATCGCTGAACTGATCACCGGTCCGGGCCGAACCACAATCGGGGACGATGAGCTGATAACCGCCGTCTATCTGCCGCTGGGGCAGGATGAGTTCTGGTTCTACCGCAAGGTGGGCACCCGGCGCGCCAATGCCCTGTCCAAGCTTGCGCTCGCCGCCTGCGGCCGACTGGACGGCCGCAGGCTCGCCGATATCGGCGTGGCGCTCGGGGCGGTGGCGCCGACCGTGGTGCGGTCCGGCGATCTCGAGCGCCGCATGCGGGGCGCCGCACCCGAGGACATTGCCGCCATGCGGAACGAGCTCATCTCCGGCTACCTCGCGCTCGTAAACCCCATCGACGACCAACGCTCAACACGCCGCTACCGCCTGCGCGTCACCGAGAACCTGCTCACTGAGCTCTTCGACCGCCGGCTTCCCTTCAGCCTAGAGGGCTCGGCCGAGCATCGAGGCAGCCGATCGCCTCAAAGATAATGCTCTTGAACCGCTGCAGATCGAACTCCACTGCGACCTCGGCATTGGGCGGGTTACCGGTCACCCCGCGCGTATCTACGACCGTCTGCCCGGTGGTGTAGCGGCCCTGGGTTTCAACCGCCACGTGGAAGTTCCGCGTCTCGGCCAACGACGGGTCACGTGCTATCGCTACCGCGAGGGCATCGTGCAGGGGCGCGGCCCGGGTTCCCCGCCGCTTCTCGTAGGCACCCGCGAAGAACCGCAACAGCGGAGCGACCACGGCCGAGACATGACCGCCGGATTGCTCGAGCCGGACGAAGTCCTCCTCGCCGAACAGGGCACGATAGGTGAGATCCAGCCCCACCATCGTCACCGGGAGCCCCGAGGTGAACACCGCATCCGCCGCTTCCGGGTCCACAAATATGTTGAACTCAGCCACCGGCGTCACGTTTGACTCGTGCATCGACCCACCCATGAGCACGATCCGCTCGATGTTCTCCCTCACCTGCGGCGCTTTGCGCAGAAGCATCGCGACGTTGGTCAGCGGTCCGGTCGGAACCAGCGTCACCGGCCGGTCGGAACCGAGAATCACGCGCTCCATGAAATCGACCGCATGCTCCGGGCGCAGCGCGACCGTGGGCTCCGGAAGATCAGCCCCGTCCAGCCCCGAGTTCCCGTGGATGTGGGGAGCCGTGCGCAACTCACGATACAACGGCCGCTCGCAGCCCTTGGCGATCGGGAGGTTGTGCTCGCCGACGAGCGTCGCCACTCGGCGCGCATTCAAAGCCGTCTTCTCGCCGGTCTGGTTGCCGGCAACCGTCGTGACCCCCAGAAGCTCGATATCGGCTGCGGCAATCGCAACCATCATCGCCACCATGTCGTCATGACCGGGGTCGCAGTCGAGCAGAAACGGCTTTGCATCCGGCTCGCCGGACACCCTCATTGTTTTCACGGTCTTCGCTCCCATCGAACAGGAATTCCGCGGGCCGCTGCAGCGGGGCCGCCTGCGCGCTCACCTGCAACCGGGCGCCGGCCCGGCCAACTTCCCGGCGCCGGCGCTGCGGCCGATTCCAGGCGCCGCGAGGCAATCGTAGTATGGAGCTTTTAGACCGTCAAGCTCGGCATACCCGTAGAGCCGGTATGCGGGGCTATGGCTGCGTCCTAGCGGTTTGACCCGCCAGCTGCCACGCCGGTTGCAGCGCTCTGGACAATGGCGCGTGAAAACCGCAGAATATCGCAAATCAAGCACTTAGGGACGAGTCATGGCTCAGAAATCTCCCGCGCTCACCTTGAGCTTCGTAAAGATGAACCCCTCGGGCAACACCACGATCCTGATTACCGATTCGGTCGACCGCAGCCTGCACGGTTCAGTATCGCGGACCTTGATGGAGCCGCTCTATCTGTGCGCCGAACAGGTCGGCTTCGTCGAGGAGCCGAACGACCCTCGCGCAGGCGCGCGACTCCAGATGATGGCGGGTGAGTTTTGCGGCAACGCCTCGCGTGCGCTGGCGGCGCTGCTCGCGGACCGCGACGGGGAACCGCGAGGTGGGAATGCCGTTACCGTAACGCTCGAGGTCTCCGGCAGCGACTCCTTAGTGGAAGCCCGCGTGTCCCCCACCGGCCCCGAGTGCTGGTGGACCGAGGTTCAGGTGCCGGGCCCGCGAGCGGTTCGCGAAACCACGGCAGTGATAAAAGGAGCGCCGGTTACGGCGTTCTGCGTGACGCTTCCGGGAATCGAGCACGTCGTGTTAGACCGCGTCTCTCCTGCACTCGGGCTCTACGAAGCGCTTCTGGAACAGCGGATGTTCTCGGCGGACAGCGATGCCCGCGGAGTCATGTTCTGGGATTCCGTCGAGGGCACGGTTGTCCCCCTAGTAGCTGTCGGTAGTGAGGCTTTAGTTTGGGAAGGTAGCTGCGGGTCGGGAAGCGTCGCAGTGGCCTCGGTTGCGGCTCAGCGGATGGGGCAGTCCGTGGACAACCTGGTCCTCCGCCAGCCGCACGGCGAGCTTACCGTGAGCGTTCGGCTGAGCGAGCAGCCGGGCACACACCCCCCGATAACCGGCGCGGTAATCAAAGGGCCGGTCGAGCGGATCGCAAGCGGACAGGTAACGCTCCCGGCTGGGAGCTGCGGGCCGGGTATCGGCCGCACCTCGTGACGACGGCGTACCGCGACCGGGTCGCGTCCCCGGGCAGCGGATTGCTAACAGCAGGGCGGAAGGCAGGGACCCTCCACCCCACCTCGCCTATTCGTACTCGCCTACTCGTAGATCACGATGCGACCTTCGACCTCCGGTGCAACCGGACTGTTCTCCTGCAGGTAGCCGATGATCATTGACTCGAGCGTAGCGAACTCCTCGAGATGATCCTTCTCCAGCATCGTGAACTCGTCTCCCCCGGCCGACAGGAAGTCGTTGGTGGCTACCACAAAACTCGCTTCCGGGTCGATCGGGCCGCCCCGGTAGCGCACCTCCTGAATACGGCTCCCAGGCTCAGCGTTCGTGTTGAACGAATACTCAATGCCGCTGACATGCGGGAAACCGCCCCAGTCGTCAGGATGTCGACTGACCCCATGCTCGAGCGCCTCAATCACTTCCGCGCCGGTGAGCTCGATCGTCACAACCGCGTTCTCGAACGGGTGAATCTCGAGCACGTTCTCGAGCGTGATTGGCCCCGGATCAACCGAGTCCCGCAGCCCGCCGCCGTTGGTAAGCGCAATATCGGCGCCGGTCTCCGCGCGCATGAGATCGGTCACCAGGTTACCGAGATTGGTCTCCTGTGTACGGATCAGCGCCCGGTCTCCTACCAGACGTACGTCGGTCTGCCCCACCTCGGTGTCGAGGGCCGCCGCGTGTCCCGCGCTCAGGAACAGCACCGCTGCAAGCAACACACCCAGAACAATTCGAACCTTGCGTTCGTACATCTCAGCTCTCCTCCTTATTCCCAACCGTTTATTCGTTCGCGGCCGGCGCAGGCGGCCGGTCCGTGTGAGAACCAAGCTTGCCGATTGGGCCGCGTCGTCAGCTCCCGACCCCGAGGATCCGCTCGCGCGCCCTCTGACGCGCTTCCTTCAGGATCTCGCTGACCTCAAGGTCCGGCTCGTAATTGTCGGTCGCCTCAGCAGCCGAGATCAGCGAGGCCGAGAACTGCGGCTGACCGTTGCTGAAATCAACTTCAACGACGCCGACGTCCTTGAGGTACTCGTAGGCCTGCACCACCAGGGCGCCTCCATGCCACTCGCCTTCAGGCAGCCGGTCATGGCTGTGACCATCCACGAACAGATCTACGCCGTCCACGTGCTTCAGCAACTCGTTAGAGGTGAGCAGCTCGACATCATCGGGGTTATTGGCGCCGAAGCCGACGTGGCCGAGTGAGATCACCAAGTCTACATCCTGTTCTCGAAGCTCGCGTACATACCGCTCGGTTGCCTCGGTGATGCTCCCGAAATCGAGCTCACGCACGTTATCCGGGTGGGTCGTATACCGCGTCGCCGGAGTTGCCAATCCGAACACGCCAACTCGGTATCCCCCAATCTCCTTTATCACGTACGGCCGGAACAACAGCTCGCCGTCCTTGAAGGTGTTCGCCGAGATCAGATCGAGATCCCAGCGTCCCTCAAGCTCCAACAAGCGCTCATAATGGAAATGGAAGTCGTGGTTGCCCGGTGTCATGATGTCATATCCCACCGCGTTCATACAGTCGACCGTACTGCTTCCGTTGAGCTCGTTCGTAATCGGCCGCCCATGGATCGTATCTCCGGCATCGAGCACTAACACGTTTTGATATCGTTTGCGAAAATCGCGGACGATACTGCGAACGTATTCCATCCCCATGATTCCGTCAGCTTCCTCAATTCGGCCGTGCATGTCGTTGGTGTGAAGAATGATGAGCTTGTGCGATGCGTCACCGGCATCCGTTTGAGCAGCGAGCTGGGTAAGATCAAAGCCTAGGAATCCAGTTGCCAGCACACCCCCGACTACCTGTCCCGACCGCTTGAGGAAGTTGCGCCGCGAGAGCTTTCGAGCGAGATTTGCTGCGGACATAACCACTTCCTCCTGTTAACCAACCGTCTAAACCAGATGGAATTAATCAGGAATATTGTAGCACGCCTCCCAAATGCCCGCAATCGAGTAGATTCGCCGAATGCGCCGAAAAGCTATTCCATCGAGTATGTCACCGCTTGCGGGACGAGGGGTCACCCGCTTACTCCTTTTCGTACGGCTTCCCGATCGATTTCGGCGGCGTAGCACGACCGATGAACCCTGCCAAAGCTACCATCGTGAGGATATAGGGAATCATCTGCACGAAATGGCGCGGAATGCCGACTTCCTGCAGCCGCATCTGCACCGCGTCGGCGAAGCCAAACAGCATAGCGGCGCCGAGCGCGCCAAAGGGGGTCCATTTGCCGAAGATCATCGCCGCGAGCGCTATGAAGCCCCGCCCGGCGGTCATCTCATCGCCGAAGCGGCTCAGGTGTGCGATCGACAGATACGCCCCGCCCAGCCCTGCGAGCGCCCCACTCGTTATTACGGCGATATAACGGGTGAGAAACACGTTGATACCCACCGTATCGGCGGCTTTCGGATGCTCGCCGACCGCTCTCAGCCTCAAGCCCCATACGGTGTGAAACAGGAAGATATGTACGACCACGACGAGTATCAGCGCCATGTATACCATCGGATTCTGATACCCGATGATCTCTCCGATCACCGGAATATGGCGCACAACCGGAAGCGCTACCGTCCGAATCCGCGGTACTGCCGGCGAGGTGCCGGCGACGTCGAAGATCGTCCGCAGCATGAACACCGTAAACCCCACCGCGAATATGTTGATCGCTGTGCCGCTGACAACCTGGTCCACCTTATAGCGGACCGCCGCCACTGCGTGCACCATGCCGACGATTCCGCCGCTGAGAAGCGCCCCCACCAGCCCGACCCACGGGTTATTGGTGTAGAAGGTCACCAGCATCCCCATGAAGGCGCCGGTCAGCATCATGCCTTCCAAACCGATATTGATGACGCCGCTGCGCTCCGAGAAGATACCCCCCATTGAAGCGAAGATCAGCGGTGTGGCCATCCGCAGGGCGGCAGCGAGGACTGTGGCGTTGATGAAATAGGTTATGTACTCCCACCACATCTCAGGCCTTCCCCCTTCGTGCAAACAGTCGACGGATCAACTCGTCAGCCGCAACGAACATAATGATCATCGCCTGTATAATCACTATCAGCTCGCGCGGAACATCGGTCAGCCGGTCCATCGCCGCCCCGCCGGTGCGCAGCGCCCCAAACAGCACAGCGGCAAAGAACACCCCTACCGGATGATTCTTGCCGAGGAGTGCGACCGCGATTCCCATGAAGCCGAGGTCCGGAGAGAAGCGCTGGATGAACCTTCCGTGCACCCCGAGCACCTGCTCGACTCCGGCGAGGCTGGCCACGGCCCCGCTGATGACCATCGCGAGCACCATGTTACGGGCAACACTGATGCCGCCGTACTCAGCGGCACCGGGATTGAAGCCGACTGCTCTAATCTCGTAGCCGGTCTTCGTCTTCCAGAGGATCACATAGACGACGGCGATAGCGACTACAGCCAGGATAATGCCGCTGTTCAGTCTCGTCGGGAGGAATATTCGCTCGAGAGCCGCGGTCGGGAACACGCGATCGGTCTCAGGGGCCCATCTGCCGCCGTGAAACGGCCCGGTCACCAGAAAGTCGGTCAGGTAATAGGCGACGAAGTTCATCATGATGGTGTTGATGACCTCGTGCACCCCGAGCTTGGCTTTGAGAATCCCCGGAACCGCAGCCCAGATTCCTCCGGCTGCCATCCCCCCCGCCACGGCCATAGGGAGATGGATCACCCGAGGCAGATCGCCGAAACTGACGCCGATGATGGCGGCGACGATCGCACCCACGTAGAGTTGTCCCTCGGCTCCGATATTGAACAGCCCGCAGCGAAACGCGAACGCAACGCCGAGGCCGGTGAAAATCAGCGGAGTCGCTCGCTGCAGCGTCGTCGCGATACTCCGCACGCTGCCGAACGACTCCACAAACAGCACCCGATACGCAGTGATCGGATTCTCACCTGCGATCAGAACGAACACCGCGCCAACGAGCAGCGCCAGAACCACCGAGCCCAGTGGAACGAGAAGATTGCGTGAACTGAGACTACTTTGCCGTAACTCCACTTTCCAGCTCTCCTGTAGCCTGTTGCGGGTCGCCCCCCAACATGAGATAGCCCAGGCGTTGCTCATCGGCCTCTTCGATCGTCAGGACCGCCACGATGCGCCCGTCGAACATCACCGCGATCCGATCGCTGAGTGACAGGATTTCATCGAGCTCGGCGGAAACCAGCAGTACGCCGGTACCCTGATCCCGCTGGCGAATGATTTCCTGGTGGATGAACTCTATCGCGCCGATATCGAGACCACGGGTAGGCTGGGAGCAAACAAGGAACTCGGGATCGCGGGAGAACTCGCGCGCGACCACGACCTTCTGCTGGTTCCCGCCCGAGAGCGTACGTATAATCTGGTCGGGATTCGGCGGTCTGACATCGTATGACTCAACGAGGCGAGCCGCGTGCGCTTTGATCTGCCGGTCGTTGCGGAACAGATAACGCTCCACAAACGGCGGGTCGGAATGCAGCCCGAGAATCAGATTATCGGCGACGCTGTACTCCAGTATCAGACCGCGCTTATGGCGATCTTCCGGAATGTAGCTAACACCACGGCGTTTGATCTTCATCGGACTGAGACCTTGAATCGGTTTCCCGTGCAGCAGCACGAGACCTTCTTCCGGCGCGGTGAGCCCGGTTATCGCCTCCACGAGCTCCTGCTGCCCATTGCCTTCAACACCGGCTATCCCCAGGACCTCGCCCCGCCTGACTTCGAGTGAGACATCCTTCACGGCAGGCATGCCCCTTCGGTCCCGCACCTGCAGACCGGCAACCGAAGCGACCGTCTCGGCCGGCTTGGCGGGTTCTTTCTTGACCCGCAACAGCACCTCACGCCCCACCATCATCTCTGCGAGCTCTCGCTGACCGGTTTCGGCCGTATTGCGGGTTCCAACGAGCTTTCCACGCCGCAGCACGCTCACCCGGTCCGAGATTGCGAGCACCTCTTTGATCTTGTGGGTGATGAACACGATCGTCGTCCCCTGCTCGCGGAGATTGTTCATCACCTGGAACAACTCTTCGGTCTCCTGCGGGGTGAGCACCGCCGTGGGCTCATCGAGAATCAGAACCTCAGCCTGTCGATACAGCGCTTTGAGGATCTCCACGCGCTGTTCTTGCCCAACCGAGATATCGGCGACCCTAGCCCGCGCATCCACGCGCAGCCCGTACGCCGTCGCGAGCTCCTCCACCGCTTTGACCGCGCGCTTGTAATCGACGAAGCCCCAGCTATGGGGCTCGGCGTGAAGTATGACGTTCTCCGCAACCGTGAGGGTGTCGACCAGCATGAAGTGCTGAAACACCATACCCAAGCCGAGCTCTATGGCGGTCCTCGGCTCGCCGATCTGGACCGGCGCGCCCTTGAAGCTTATCTCGCCGGTGTCGGCCCGATAGAGCCCGTAGACGATGCTCATCAGCGTCGACTTGCCTGACCCGTTCTCGCCGACGAGGGCGTGAATCTCACCTCGTCTGATCCCGAGGCTGATGTCGTCGTTGGCGATCACACCCGGAAAACGCTTGGTAATGTGGCTTAGCTCAAGGATATTCTCCACCGCTGACTCCCCGAAGGTGTGCAAGTGTTTCGGACGGGCCGCCTGAGGGCGGCTGCAGCGTCGCCGGACACGCGCCTCACGACGCTGCAGGGCAGTAACACGAGTTTTCTCTACACGGCGCACGGCATAGCACTCCGTGCAGCCGGCGCTACTCAGTCATGAGCGCTGACGACGTTGATCGTTCCGTCAGCGATCTGCGCTTTGATCTCATCAAGACGAGCGATGACATCCTCAGGGATGATATCACGGGTGTACTCGAACTCCGTGGTACCGACACCTCCGTCGGCCACGCCGAACTCGTGCACTCCGGCGCGGAACTCGCCTTGAACAAGATCGGCAACAATGTCATACACCGCTACGTCGACCCGTTTCAGCATCGAAGTCAGTATGCTGCCGGGAACGATATGGTCCTGATCAGAATCGACTCCGATGGCGTAGAAGCCGAGCTCCTCGGCAGCCTCGAAGACGCCCATACCGGTGCCTCCGGCGGCATGATAGATGATATCGGCCCCACGGCCTTCCTGACTTATAGCGAGCTCCTTGCCGCGGCCGGGGTCGCCAAAGTCACCGGCGTAGTTGATCAGCACCTCGATATCCGAGTTAATGTACTCCACGCCCTGTTCGTAGCCGGTCTGAAAATTGTGAATGACCGGAACCTCCATGCCACCGACAAACCCGACGGTACCGGTCTGGGTCATCATCGCAGCCAGGGCGCCGACGAGAAACGAACCCTCGTGCTCCTTGAAGATCAGCGATGCCACGTTCGGTGCATCCACCACCGAATCGACGATCGCCAGCTTGGCGTCCGGGTAGTCGGCCGCCACCGCCTCAAGGCCCGACTCCTGCAGGAACCCGACCCCAATCACGAGATCATATCCGGCCTCGACGAACGATCGCTGGTGATCCTCCATCTCGGCGACATCGTCAGGTTCCACGTAATCGAAGGTAATCCCGAAATCGTCGACCGCCCGCTGCATGCCTGCGTACGCCGCATCGTTGAACGACTCGTCACCAAGACCGCCGATCGAGAAGACCACTCCAACTCTGAACTCGTCGTCTACCGGCTCTTCGGCTGCACCGGCCGCAAACGCCGAGAACGCCACCACCGCGACGAGAACCAGAGCGCTGAGCAATGCAACAAACTTACGCATTGTTTCCGACCTCCTTTACTAATTCGCTATACCTTGGGTTACCGTTTCCGGTGTCGTTATCCTACACCTGAAACCGTGTACGTGCAACTCGCAGCGCGCGACAACGAGCGACTCCGTAGTTGCATTGCTTGCACAAACCGACGGCAATTACGACAATTAATATGCGGCTTGTGCGCGAGGCTGACCTCGGTGACCTCGGCGGGTTTGACCCGGTCAGAAGCGCATCGGCTGCCTGGATACGGCGCAGGGGGACATTCCGTCATGCAGCTACCGGAAGATGCGCTTGAGAAACTGACGTACATTTTCGACGAATGCCGTGACTATATAACGCTCATCAAACACGACTACACCTACGAGCTCGTCAACGACAGCTACTGCCGGGCGATGGAGAAGAAGCGCGACGACATCCTCGGACGAACCGTAGCGCAGGTCTGGGGTGAGAACCGGTTTCACAACAACATCAAGCACCACCTCGACCGGTGCCTTACCGGCGAAGAGATCGAGTACCTGGACACCTTCATGTTCGGGCCGTTCGAACGCCATATGCAGGTGACAATCAAACCGTACTACGGAGGCCCAAACAAGGAAGTTTCGCATGTTCTCGTATTCACCCGCGATGTGACGCGCCTGACCGAGATCGAGTCCAGGCTCAATCACTACGAGTTTCGTGATGCCACTACCGGATTGATCAACCGGCGATCATTCGACATCATCATTGAGAAGGAAATCGAGGAAGCGAGTCGTGCCGGTCGCGCCTCGTTGCGCGGTGTCTTGTTTATCAGCCTGCACGGCTTCAACAAGGTGAATCAAACCTACGGACACCACATCGGCGATCTCCTGCTTGAGAACACTGCTCTCAGAATCAAACAGTGTCTGGTGCCCACGGACTATCTGTTTCGATTCGACGGCACCAATCTCGCGGTGGTCCTTACCGACATTGCGCGTCCAAGCGATGCGGCCGAGATCACGGAGACAATACAGGAAGCGATCTCGGTTCCGTACCACCATCCCGACATGGACCTGACGGTGTCCTCCAATATCGGTGTATCGATCTATCCCGATGACGGCGGCAGCGGCAACGAGCTGATCCAGCACGCAACCTCGGCCTGTACCGAAGCGGAGAGCCAGGGATACCCGTTCCTGATGTACAATCGCTCGCTGCATGACAAGGCTATCGCCCGGATCGAGCTGGTATCGGATCTCGGGCGCGCGTTCGACAGCAGTCAGTTTGAGGTGCATTACCACCCGATTGTGAACGTAAGCGGGCACATCGTGGGAGCGGAAGCATTGATCCGGTGGAATCATCCTACGCGCGGGATGCTGTTGCCCGGCCACTTTATCGGCCTGGCGGAGGAAAACGGGCTCGTCGGGCTGATCGACCGCTGGGTCCTCTACAACGTCACGCGCCAGCTCGCCGCGTGGCGAAACCGAAACCTGTTCGTTTCGGTCAACCTGAGCGCCGATGAGTTTGCGAGTCCGCATCTGGCGGAGATCGTCTCCGGCGCGCTGCGCGGCGCGGGAAACCTCGACCCGCGCCGTCTCAAGCTTGAGATCACCGAAAGCCAATGCATGCGCGATCCCGATGCCGCAGTCGAGCAGATGAAGCGGCTCGCCAAGCTTTCGGTGGATTTATGGGTGGATGATTTCGGTACCGGTTACTCGTCGCTCAGCTATCTCAAGCGCCTGCCCGCGCCGATTATGAAACTAGACCGTATTTTCGTTCACGAGCTCGTTGAGAATCCGGAGGACGTCGTCTACGTCGCCAATATCCTCAACAGCGTGCGGTCGCGCGGCAAAGAGGTGGTCGTCGAGGGAGTGGAGTCCGAAGACCAGCATCGCATTCTGCAACGCATCGGCTGCAACGCGATTCAGGGCTATTTTTTCAGCCGCCCCTTGCCGGCGGCCCGCTTCACGCAGCTGCTCGACAGCGGCCGACCACTTCCGATCTGAGCACTCAGCGCCGGAATCAGCCCGCGCCCAACTGCGCGTAGGGACGGCCGGCGCAAGGGCGGCCGGCTACGGGCCGCACTCGCCGGTTGCAAGAAAGGCCCGGATGGCCTCGAGAAACGCCGCTCCGTAGGCCTCGAGCTTGCGCTCCCCCACCCCATGGCAGCGCAACAGGGCCTGCCGATCGGTCGGCCGGTTGAGCGCCATAACGCGCAGGGACTTATCGCTGAACACCACATACGGCGGCACGCCCCGCTCGCCGGCAATCCGCTTCCGCAAGGATCGCAGGCAACGGAACAGCTCCTCCTGGTCGTCGCGCAACAGCGCCGGCGGACCTTCCGAACGCTCTCCCGGAACACCGGGAGCCGCTCGAGGTGACGGTACCGGCGCCCCACGCTGCGCCGAAACGTAGCTCAGCCGGCCGCGAACAAGCTCCCGTCCGCGAGCGGTAAGCTGAAAGCCGCCGCGCCGCCCGTTTGCCCCAACGCGGCGGGATAGATACGAGGCAGCTTCGAGATCCCGGGCCAATGAAAGCCACCACGAGCGGTCCCGCTCGGCTCCCACTCCGAAGGTCGGCAACTGGTCGTGCCCGCGCTCACGTACACGATCGGTGCACTCGCCTACGAGCACGTCGGCGAGGTGATGAGCACCGAACACCTCACCGGTGCGAACCGCCGCCGAAAGGAGCTTCTGTGCCGGTATGGTGAGGTCTTCGGTGTCGAGCTCGCCACAGCAGACGTCACACCCGCCGCACCCCCCGGGGTGCTCCTCGTTGAAATGAGCAAGCAACACCTGCCGCCGGCAGACTCCGGAATCGGCATACGCGATAATCTCTCGCAGACGTCGCTCAGCGGCTGAGCGCTCCTCCTCTACCGTCATGCGCCCGATATGATAACGAACCTTGGCGATATCCTGCGGGCTCCACAGGAGCAGCGCTTCGGCCGGCTCGCCATCGCGCCCGGCGCGCCCGGTCTCCTGGTAATACCCTTCGACACTGCGCGGAAGGTCGCCGTGCAGAATCCAGCGCACGTTAGACTTGTCGATTCCCATCCCGAACGCGATCGTCGCCACCACCACCTGCAGCTCATCGCGCACAAACCGTTCCTGCACCTCTGCGCGTACCGCATCCGGCAACCCGGCATGATAGGCAGCCGCGGCTATCCCGTCGCGTATCAGCGCCTCGGCGGTTTCCTCGGTTGCGTTCCTCGTGGCCCGGTACACGATCCCGGGCTCACCCACGCGTTCGCTGACAAAGGCGACAATCTGCCGGTTGACCGTGCTCTTACGGCGAACACGGTAGGTGATTTCAAGCCGGTTGAAGCTCGCCCGTATCACCACCGGTTTCACCAGCCCCAGCTGCCGGATGACGTCGGTCTGCACCTCGGCCGTCGCGGTAGCGGTGAACGCCGCAATCGGCACCTCCGGGAACTCCGCTCGCAGGCTCGACAGCGCACGGTAGTCGGGCCTGAACTCGTGGCCCCATTCCGATATGCAGTGTGCCTCATCGATCGCAAAGGCCGCGACGTTGCAGAAGCGCAGCGTCGCACGAAACTCAGACAGTGCCAGACGCTCCGGTGAGACGTAGAGCAGCTTCACCCCACCCTGGTGAAGCTGCGCCTTGACCGTGCGCGCCTCCTCGGCCGAAAGACTGCTGTTGAGATAGGCCGCTGCAAGCCCGTTTTCCCGCGCCGCATCCACCTGGTCTTTCATCAGCGCGATAAGCGGGCTCACCACGACCGTCAGCCCATCCCGGAGCAGCGCCGGCAGCTGATAGCAGAGCGACTTCCCTCCTCCGGTCGGCAACGCCGCGAAGACGTCGCTCCCATCGAGAAAGGCCTCGACGATCTCGGCCTGATTCGGCCGGAAAGAGTCAAACCCGAACGAGCGTTTCAGGATCACAAGCAAGTCGGCGAGCTTGTCAGTACGGCCCGAACCGGCCGAAGCGGAGGCGAAGGACATAACGCCGCCCAGTATGCGCAACCGCCCGCGTGGTTTCAAGAGGCGCCGGCGTTCGGGAGAGCTGTGGTGGAGCTCATTGGCCTTGCCGTGCCTCGGTCCCCGGGGATAGCTCACGGCACGTTATTAGCGCGCGTGATTAGCGCGCGACCTTACGGCCGGAGTTCGGAACCCGGCCGCGATTGCTTCCCGGCTGAAGCGCGGTCAAGCGTCCACAGGGCCGCCCCGGCGACAACGCTAACCGCGGCCAGAGCGCCCCCGAGGCCTGTGAAGGCGAATGCAAACCCCCTGGTGTCGATCAACCGCCCGAGAATGGGTGTGACGATGCCGCTTGCCTCCATCCCGGCAAAGAAGTAGACCCCCAGGACCGTGGAGCGAAGATGCTCCGGAACGTCGGCCGTCAGGTAGGCTTCCGAGACCGGCATGCGGACGAACGCGGCTATTCCCAGCACAACCAACACCGCCACAAACAACAGCGCAGAGGGAACCGCTGCGGCCAGCATGATCAGCGGACCGACTGCAATCGCCAGAACTATCAGGATACGAACAGGCCCGATGCGATCCGAGAGCCCTCCCCCGATCGGGGCCGCAACCATTCCGGTCGCAAAGAAGACCGAAAGCGCTGCCGCTGCAACAGCCGCGCTGATGCCGAATGCGTCGACCAAATACAGCGGAATGAATGCGACCAGTGAGCCGACAGCCGCCGCTACCGCGGAGGTGAGCACAAGAAAAACGGCTATGCGGGCAATAGTCCTCGGACGAGCGGTCGCCCTCCCGGCTGGGGGAGTGTTCGCTCGGTTTTCGGGGCTGTTCGCCCCGTTCGGGGGAGTTCCGCCTGAGTCCGCGCGTCCGGTCTCCACGCCGTGATACTCCCGCTGCGCAGTGTGCTTCGAGCTAACCCCTACCGGCACGTCGCGGTCTGCAGTCGCCTGCGGGCTGGGACCACCGGGAGCAGACCACACCTGCTCTCCGCGGCCCGAGATGATCACGTAGAATATGATTCCGAAGATCACCACCGGACCGGCTATGCCGAGAAAGGCTCCTCGCCAACCGAACAGCCCCGCGAGCGCGCCGCCCAAGAGCGGTGTAACGAAGTGGCTTGCACTACCGCCGACCAGATGCAGCCCCAGCGCCCGCCCCGCGCGCCCCGGCGGCACGCTCGCGATGATAAGCGGCGAAGCCGAAGGATGATAGCCGCCCCCGGCGATGCCCATGGCTATTAGCGCGACGATCAAGGCACCGTATCCACTCGTGAGACCGGCGGCAGCGCCGGCAAGGCCCACGCCGGCGACCCCGACCGTTATGAGGTAGCGGCGGCCTACCCGGTCGGCAAGCCAGCCGGCCGGGAGCTGGGCGATCCCGTAGGTCAGCGTAAACGCCGAGACCACCATTCCCGCCTGCGTATAGGTCAGCTCGAAGCTGCTGCGGATAAACGGCAGAAGCGGCGCCACCAGCGCAGTCAGCAGATGATGTGCGAAATGCGCGCCGATGAACAGGGCGATATAGGTTCCGGGCTTGTAGGCCGTCATACTGCTACGCTTCCTTCTCGTCGGCGCGCAGTGAGCTCGCATCAAGCCAATAGGTCGTCTGTTCAAAGAATCCGAACAGGTAATCGGTGCGCGCGGCGCGCAATCGCAGACCCAAACGACGGAACGTTCGACGCCACTGGAGGCCGGTGCGGTTAGTGTGCGGGTGTCCGCGAAACTCGAAGTTGGCGAGGCTATCAACAGTCATGGTCAGAATCCCCTTGAGGCGAGCGTGGAACGTGTCCTCGATCACCACGACACGGTCGGCGACCCGCGCTGCTTCCAATAGCACGCGCTCGGGATCGGCGGTGTGATGCAATACCGTCAGCAACAGCGCGACGTCGAAGACGCTCGTCTCAATCGGCAGGCGTACGCCGTCGTACAGCATGGGCCGAACACCCCAGTGCATAGCATTGTCGCAGACGTCGACCGGGACGACACGAAAGCCGCGCGAACGCATTGCCGGCGCCGAAGGTTGTACGGCTCCCTGACCGGATTATGCGCGCCATCCGAGCGGCTCGCCGCGCGCCCTGCATCGCACGCTCTACATAAAGAGGCCTGCCACGCTTACCATTGCTACCATGTAGAGAAATGCAGCGATGATGGAGTACTTCTTGGCCTGTACTGATGCCTCCGACCTGGCTTTCGATTCCTCGATACCTTTCTTTTTGAGACGAGCAGTCCCGATTTTCGACCAGCCCACGCCGACGACAAGCAGCACGACAATCACCGATATCATTCGAAGCAATGAATTCAAAAGCATCTAAACGCCTCCCTTATCCGGTCACAATCACTTGCGAGCAGGTTTGAACTTGTTGTTCAGATACGGCACGAACAGATTCAAAGCCAGAATTGCGAAGGTCGTACCTTCGGTGAACTCGTACACGCCCGGGGTCTGCCAGCCCCACCAGCGCATCGCCATGATGATAAGGCCGATCCCAATGCCGAAAACCACCTGTCCCTTCGGGAACCGCGGTGAAGTCATCGGATCGGTAGCCATGAAGAACGCGCCTAAGAACAGACTGCCCGCAAACAGGTGAAACAGAGGATCCTGCCCACGGATAAGCGCCAACACCACTACCGTGGCGAGTATGCTCACCGGTATTCTCCAGCGCAGAATCCCCTTGTAGATCAGAAAGGATGCCCCGATCAGCAGCAGCAGAGCGGATATCTCACCGATGGTCCCCGGGATACGCCCTAAGAACATATCCAGAACACTGACACCGGCAGTCTCGCCGGTTTCCCGCAGTATTTCCAGCGGAGTTGCCGTGGTGGTCATGTCTACCGGCTGTCGCCAGGGCAGGATCGAATCCGGGAAAACAAACAGATAGAACAGGCGCCCGAACAATGCCGGGTTGAACAGATTCTTACCCACGCCGCCGAGAAGCTGCTTTCCGACTATGATCCCGAACGCAGCCGAAACGCCCACGGCGTAAACGGGAGTTGAAGTGGATACCGCGAGCGCAAGCAGAAGCCCGGTGATGGCTGCGCTGCCGTCTGTAGCCGTCACTTTCCGGCCTGTCAGCTTCTGAAACAGCGCTTCGGCAGCCATCGCCGAAAGAACACCGGTCACGATCAACAGCAGTGCCTGCA
>PUNW01000236.1 GCA_003552665.1 Spirochaetaceae bacterium
ACGACAAGCGCAGTCCTTCTTTCTCAAGAGTTCTGCGGAAGCCCTCATCGCGTCCGGCCCGCTCCACCATCTCCTTCGAGCGCTTCACCTCCGCTGTCTCCGGCGGCGTCTCCTCGAGCTCTGTCACTCGTTCGAGCACTTCATCTCGAAACCGCCCGAAATCATCAACCTCTTTTTGGTCGACCACGTAGCTGTCGCTGTCTTCGCGATACCCGAACAGCAGCGACGGAACCTCATGGAGCTTTCCGGCCTTATCAACGAAGATCACCTGATACCAGTCACGCTCGTTCCAGTCGCGAACAACGTGAGAGCGGACCTCGGCGGAATCTTCGAGCTCGGTCGAGGCGGCGAAGCCATGCAGCTCAGATGCGCGGTCGCGCCGCCGCTGTGCTTCACTATCGGCCCTATCGAGCTCCGCTGAGAGGTAGTCGCGAAGCTCCGCCTCCGCCAGGCGCTCTCCCAGCGCCACAGCGAACAGGTCCGAACCGCTGCGGCGCGAATGCACCTGGAGCTCACCGCGGCGATAATCCAGCCGCACCGTGAACTGTGTCGCCCCGCGGCGCTGCAGTCGCAGCTCAGCATCGGCTTCAGCGTCGGCCGTCTCCACCTGCAGCTCGAACTCTCCAGCCAGTCGCTCGAAAACACCCTCCTCGTCCAACGAGCGAAACCAAGCACGAAGCTCAATACGATTCTGATGCACGACCAGCTCGCGGAAGGCCTCGAAAAACGCGCGCGCCTCATCCGTCCCGCTATCATCCGCGTGCGAACTCTGCGGGGCCGGCTCCCGGTGTGCGCGAGGCGGCTCATGATCACGTCGGGTCATACCGAGATGCTCCCGAACCTCGCCGGTGTCCTCGATCAGCGCGCGCGCAACCCGGCGCAGGTCCTCGGTCTCGTCGCCGGTCCGTCGTATTTCCTCAACCAGGCGCTCCTGACGGTCGAAGTTGCGGGCGGTTTCACTGTTCACGCGCATCAGCAGCACCACGGCGAGCGCGATGAGCGCGATGGTGTTGATCACTGCAAACGCGAGTAACACCTGTATGAGGCGCGAATCGTTCTTATATCTCATGGCCTGTCTTGTGTGCTACTGTACTGCGAACTGGGCCGGCCGCACAATCGCCGGCGATCAGTGCCGGAACGACCGCTGCCCGGTGAAGCACATCGTCGCCCCGTACTCGTTGCAAGCCTCGATCACCTCGAAGTCACGTACCGAGCCACCGGGCTGCAAAACCGCGGTGACGCCCTCATGCAACCCGACCTCCACTCCGTCCCGAAACGGGAAAAACGCGTCGGAAACCATGGTTGAACCGTACAGGTCGCCGCGAGCGTGCTCAACCTCGCTCGCGATCCAGGCCGCGCGTTCGTCGCCGTCGAGCGCGTCGTAGGCACAGCCGTAGCGCTCGTGCGCCGCGCGCTCCCGCATGTTGCGGTATGCCTTGTCCCGCGCAATCCGGGCGACACCGACGCGATCCTGCTCGCCTGCCCCGATCGCCAGCGTGGCGCCGTTCTTCACGTACAGAACCGAGTTGCTGGTGACCCCGCTTTCTACCAACCAGCCGAAGATCATGTCGTCACGCTCCTGAAGCGTGGGCTCACGCCCTATACGATACTCGGTACCCTTGTACAACGCTTCCGCCGATTGGAGCTCCTCCGGCTTCAACTGCCGGGGCGCGTACGACCATTGCACCGCCAGCCCCCCGTCGATCAGGCTGCGAGCCTCGACCACGCGCTGCCCCACGAACTCGTGCAGGCGGCTGATGTTGCCGATGCGCACCACCCGCAGACTCTTGCGCCTCGCGAACACGTCCACGACGCCGGGCGCATACTCCGGAGCGACAACAACCTCGCAATAACTCGCCGCGATCTGCTCGGCGGTCTCAACATCACACTCGCGGTTCAGCGCCACCACCCCTCCAAACGCGGCCACGCGGTCAGCGAGGAACGCGCGCAGATAGGCGTCATAGATCGATTCACCCAAGGCAACCCCACAGGGATTATTGTGCTTGATGATCACGGCGGCAGGGCTATCTTGAAAGTACCGCAATATGTTCAGCGCCGAATCGGTGTCGGTTACGTTGATCTTGCCGGGATGTTTGCCGCTCTGCAACAGCTCCATATCGGAGGCGAGATAGCGTCCGGGCTTTACACACTCGACCTCACCGAGCTGCAGGTTACCGTTGACCAGCCGGTACAATGCGGCCTCCTGGTCGGGGTTCTCCCCGTAGCGCAAACCGCGGCGCTCATCATCCACCACCCATTCCACTTTTTCGTACACCAGCGTCTGCCTGTGTTCTTCGTCGTAGAACGAGATCTCCATGTTCTTCGGAAATGCATCGGTCCTGTGCTCGCGATACATTCCGCTCAAGGGCTTTGTCGACATGTCGCCTGTTGCTCCTTTGTTTTCGATGTAACAGAATCTTACCGCAGGTTGTACGTCGCCACAGCGGCTTCAGGCGAAGTCCGGGAAAAGTACTCCGCCACCGCAGCGTCGTATTCCGCCGTGTGCGCGAATGCACCAGCCGCCAGTCGATAGCGAAGCGACAGCGTGCTGGCACCGTCGTTGCTCGCCAGCACATCGACAACTTCGGCGTAGTCAGCCGGGTCGCATACCGAGGCGACCCGCAGGTAATTCTTTGCCGCCGCCCTGAGCATTGCCGGGCCGCCGATGTCGATATTTCCACGCGCAGTCTCGGGCGTGGCCTCATCTCGCGCGATCGCCTCGCTAAAGGGGTAGAGGTTCACCGCCACCAGATCGAACCGCACCGCCCCGACGCGCTCGATATCGCGCTGATGGTCCTCGTTGAACTCCTCGGCGAGCAGCCCCAGGTGCACCTTGTAATCCAGCGTCTTCACGAGCCCGCCCTGCAGCTCCGGCTGACCGGTATAGCGTTCCACCGAGATCAGCCGCCGTTCGGCCTGCTCGCCGAGCAGATCGCGCAACACCTGAAAGGTGCCGCCGGTGGAGTAGATCCGCACGCCCGGGCAATACCTCAGCAGCCCCGATATCAGCGTGTCGAGATCGCGCTTGTCGGAGACGCTGACCAGCACGTTACGGACCAAGACGCGGTCGCTGACTTCAGTGACGGTGTTCAGCGCCATTGTTTCTCCTTCCGCGTTCCAGATACGCGTAGGCATCGTGATTGTGGATGCTCTCCATATTCACAGCTTCCACACTGAACCACGGAAAGCGGTCCAGCTCTTCAATACCTAAGCATACCTCACGCACCAGGTCTTCCACAAAGACGGGGTTGTCGTAGGCGCGCTCGGTCACGTAGCGCTCATCTTCGCGTTTGAGCAGAGTGTACAGACCTGAGGAAGCGGCGTTCTCAACGAGCTCGATGATATCCTCGAACCAGAAAAAGGGGCCGAGCTGCACCTTCACCCGCACCTCGCCGCGTTGATTGTGCGCACCGCGGCTCGCGATCTCCTTGGAGCACGGGCAGAGAGTAGTAACCGGCACCTTGATGCTGACTACGAAATCTCGCTTGCCGGCACCGACCTCGCCCATGTAGCCGCAGCGGTACGACATGATCCTCTCCTGCCCCGAGACCGGAGCCCGCTTTTTGACGAAGTACGGGAAGCTCACCTCGCCGAATGCGGTCTCAGCATCGAGTGAGCGGCGAATGCGCTCGAGCATCTTCAGGAAGCGCGGCATAGTGAGATCCTGATAGTGCTCGTTGAACACCTCGATGAAGCGGCTCATGTGCGTGCCCTTGTGTTCGTGGGGCAGGTTCGCGAAGAGATCGACGGTGGCGACCGTGTGTTGCGTGCGGTTGAGCTTGTCGAGTACCGTTATCGGGTAGGTGACATTCTTGACACCCACCTTCTGCACCGGGATGTTACGTCTGTCGGCAAAGGCTTGTACATCGACCACCGGGCCAACCTCAGTGCCGCCCGCGACGGTGAACGTGGCGCTCAGCCGAAAGCACCGTATTGGCAAGCAGCATGGTAATGGTGAGCGGCCCCACGCCACCGGGCACCGGCGTGATCATCGAGGCGACTTCGCCGGCCGACTCGAAATCGATATCGCCGACCAGTCGATAGCCCTTTTTCTTGGTGGCGTCTTCGACGCGATTCACGCCAACGTCGATAGCGACAGCTCCCGGCTTCAGCATCTCCCCGGTTACGGTGCCCGGCTTTCCCGCTGCCGCGATCACGATGTCCGCCTGTCGGGTGTGTGCGGCGATGTCCGGCGTGCGCGTGTGGCAGACCGTCACCGTGGCGTTGCCGGTCTCGCTCTTCTGCATCAGCATGGTCGCAAGGGGCTTGCCCACGATGTTGCTGCGCCCGACAATCACCGCATGCTTGCCTTCCGGCTTCACCCCCGCGGCGCGCAGAATCTCCAGCACGCCGTGCGGTGTGCAGGGCCAGAAGCACTCCTGCCCGCGCAGCAGCCGGCCGAGGTTGACCGGGTGGAAACCGTCGACGTCCTTGTCGGGGTCAATCGCCATCGTCACCCGCTCAGTCGAGATCTGGTCAGGCAGGGGCAACTGCACGAGGATGCCGTGAACCGTTTCGTCGCGATTGAGCTCGTCAACGATACGCAGCACCTCGCCCTCGGAAGTATCCTCGGCAAGCCGATGATCTACCGATTTGATGCCTAGCTCTTCGCAGGCGCGCTCTTTGGCGTTGACGTAGCTGGTGCTCGCCGGATCAGAGCCGACAAGCACAACACCGAGCCCCGGTTGGGCGCCCTGCCCGGTCAGCTCTTCGACCTTTCCGCGTAACCGCTCGCGAATGTCCTGAGCGATTGCTTTTCCATCGAGTAGTTTTGCAGCCATATATAGGTAATAGTTGTAACAGAAATCCGCCCCGATAGCAACTGCGCCCGCACCGCGAAAACACCCCGCGTTACGTTCGCCTGGATCAGAACCGCTCCGCGCCCGCCTTCTGCTCTGTTCACCCCAACTTGAAACCGAACCGGCCCGCGTGCTACTGTTTAACGTGTATCGCGTCAATGTGGCGACCAAACCAGCTCTCGAAGGATACAACCAATTTTGCGTAAACGCGGACTGATACTACTTATCGCTGCTGCAACGCTGCTTACTGTGCCCGCGACGACAGCGCTTGCTCAGGAAGACGACGAGCCGGAGTTTGTGCCCACCTATGGGCTCGGCGATCAGATGATGACGATCAACCTGG
>PUNW01000100.1 GCA_003552665.1 Spirochaetaceae bacterium
ATGCCGCGCTCCGGATCGCGGGCGCGATGATGGGGCAGGAGGACATTGAGCTCGACGATGCGGCGCTGAACGCGCTGCAGGAGGCCTTTTCGCAGCTCAACGGCCCGGTGCTGACCGCGCTCGGGGAGAAAGCCGGAACGAGCATCATGACCGAGCCGCCGCAGGCGGAGACGGTGAGCGGAGGAGAGGTTGCCGAGGCCGCCCGGCGGTTTGCCGCCGCGCGTTACAGCGTCACGATCGGGTCGGATGCCCCGGCGGAAATCTACGAGTTGTTCGAGCCGAACGTAGTCTCGCAGATCGTCGGCGCGGCGGGCCGGGGCGGGCCGCAGGCTCAGCAGCCGGGGCAACAGCCGCAGCAGGCGCAGCAGCAGTCCGGCGCAGGGTTCGGACAGGGCGGTTTCGGCCAGGGAGCCGGCGCAGGGTTCGGTGCCGGCCTGCAAACCGGGCAGTTCGGCGGGCAAGGGCCGAGTGTGCAGTCTGTGCAGTTTCCCGACCTGCAGTATACTGAAGGTCCCAGCGAACAGGGCAATATCGGCCTGCTCATGGACGTCTATATGGAGATGACCGTTGAGCTCGGCCGCACCAAGAAACTAATTCGCGAGATTCTCGGTATGGGGGAGGGTACAATTATCGAGCTGGATAAGTTGGCCGGTGAGCCGGTCGACATATTGGTTAACCACAAGCTGATCGCCAAGGGCGAGGTCGTGGTTATCGACGAGAACTTCGGCGTTCGTGTCACCGAAATTGTTTCACCGATGGAGCGTGTAAGCAACATGACCTGACATGCCGGTTTGACCGGCCCGGGGCGCAACGGCGCCCGCTGACAACGACGAAGATTTCAGTTTCACGGGAGGGGAGAACTGAAATACCTACTCATCTTTACCGGGCTACTGGTGCTGCTTGGCACACCGTTGGTAGCCGAATCAGGACAGACAGAGGACGAAGTCCCAACCGAGTTCGGAGTTGAGGAAGCACCCGAACAGATCGTGGACCCGGCCGAGTCGCCGCGCGCCGAAGCGCCCGACGAAAGCGAGCTGCTGTTCGACGACCCGGGCGGGGGCGAACAGGGTGACGCGGAGCTCGGTGGCGATGTAGCTGTATTCGGCGCCTGGGATTTCATCCGCATGGTGTTGGTGCTCGCGTTGGTGATCGCGGCTGTGTACGGCGTGTTTTTCCTGTTGAGACGGGCAGCCGGGGCACGCTTTCGCAACAGCGAGCTGATCAAGATGCTCGGCTCACAGCCATTGCCGGGAAACCGCGCGTTGCATCTCGTTCAGGTAGGATCGCAGGTATTTCTGGTCGGCTCCGGTGATTCCGGAGTGAGCTTGATCTCGGAGATCACCGATCAGGAGACGATCGACGAGCTGCGGCTGAGCGGAAACAACGCCGAAGAGCAGCCGCCGCCGCGCGGCTTTGCCGAGCTCATCACCGGGGCGGTGCGGTCGGGCGACCGCGGCGCAAACGGCGGTGAGACGACCAACCCGATTCAGTTCATGAGTCGGCAGCGCGAACGGCTGCGTAAGCTGCGCTGAGAGACGGAGGCGCCTATGTGCAAACGGATAGTCGCAGTCGTATTCTGCCTCGCACTCGCGCTGTTGTTGCTTCCGGCTGAGCCCGCTGTCGCTCAGGAAGCCCCGGGTGAGGAAGCGCTGCAGATTCCGTTCATGGACCTCAGTATCCGCGAGCCGCAGAACGAGCAGGAGGTGGCGTTTTCGCTGCAGTTGCTGCTGATTCTTGCCGTACTCAGCCTGGCCCCCTCGATCATCATCCTGATGACCTCGTTTCTGCGGATTGCAATCGTGCTCGACTTCGTCAAACGGGCCCTCGCGTTGCAGCAGGTTCCGCCCAATCAGGTGCTGATGGGGATCGCGCTGTTTCTGACGTTGTTCATCATGTGGCCGACCCTGGATCAAATCTACGAAGAGGCCTACCAGCCGTTTTCCGAAGGCGAGATCGGTATCGAGGAAGCGTACCGTAACTTCGAGCAGCCGATGCGGCTGTTCATGTACCGGCAGATGCGCGGTAATCCTGAGAGCGTGCGGTTGTTCATGCGTATGAGTGCCCTGCCGCGGCCGGCCAACCTCTCGGAGGTGCCGACACGGGTATTGATACCGGCATTCATTCTCCATGAGCTCACGGTGGCGTTCAAGATCGGGATACTTTTGTTCATACCGTTCATCATTATCGATCTGGTGGTAGCTTCCACGCTGATGTCGATGGGGATGATCATGCTGCCGCCGGTCATGATCTCGCTACCGTTCAAGCTGATTCTCTTTGTGCTGGTTGACGGCTGGGGTCTCATCACCCGGCAGCTCGTGGCGAGCTTTGGAGGCTTGTGATGGATTTCGGATTCGCGATGAACGTAATGCGCACTGCGGTGTTCTACACCCTGATAATTGCCTCACCGATACTGCTGATCGGGATGGGTGTGGGGCTGATTATCTCGATCATTCAGGCGACCACCTCGATACAGGAGCAGACCCTGACCTTTGTGCCCAAGATCGCCGCGGTCTTGCTCTCGTTCATGTTCTTCGGGCCTTGGATGTTTCGTCTGCTGGTGCAGTTCACCATCAACCTGATGAACCAGATTCCAATGGTGCTGCGATAGCGGGGACAAGGGGACGAGCATGCCCACCGAGCTGATGACCGACCAACTCATCACCAACGCGCAGGTGTTCTTCCTGGTGTTCGCGCGCGTGTTGGCGATGACGCAGGTCGCGCCGGTCATATCGTCCGAGGGCATCCCGCTCATCGCCCGCACCGGTTTGGCGTTCCTGGCGGCGGTGGCGGTCTTTCCGTGGGTTCTCGAGGCGGGCTACCCGCTGCCGGATACCGTAGGGGCGTATGCGCTCCTGCTGCTCGGCGAGGCGATGGTCGGCATCCTCGTCGGTTTCTATGTGGCGGTCTTGTACAGCGCCTTTCAGGTCTCGGGTCAGTTCTTCTCGCTCCAGATGGGGTTTGGGGCTTCGCAGGTAATGGATCCGCTTTCGCAGGTGGAGATACCGGTGATGGGTCAGTTTCTCAACCTGATCGCGATGTTTATCTTCGTGACCACGCTCGGATTCCAGCGCCTGTTCCTGACGGGCGTATACGGGTCGTTCCGGGCGCTGCGCGCGGTCGATCTGGTGCTGCATCGGGAGGACATCATCGTTATGGTCGTCACCAGCCTTACGCGGATGTTCGAGTACGCGCTGATGCTCGCCTTCCCGATCCTCGGAACCCTAATCCTGATTCAGGTGACGATGGGGCTGCTTGCGAAATCAGCTCCGCAGATGAACTTGCTGATGCTGGGCTTCCCGGTCTCTATTCTGGTGGCCTACTCGGTGTTGGTGGTGGCGGTGCCGATGCTGATGACCTCGTTCGATCGCGTGCTCGATCGAAGCTTCGAAGACCTGATCCGGATGTTCACCGTGTTGCGGGGGGCGGAGAGATGATCGCCGAGCGCTATTGCGACCGTGAGCGCGAACAATTCCTGCTCGAGCTCGATGCAGTTCATCTCTACTGGTTTGCCGCTGAGGACGAAGGCCGCACCGAGGAGCCTACCGAGCACAAGATCCGCAAAGCGCGTGAAGAAGAGGGAAAGGTCGCCAAGTCGCAGGATGTCTCGGCCGCGATCATTTTGCTGTTCTGCGCGGTTACCCTGGCTTTGCTGTCAAGCTACAGCTTAGAGGTCCTGCAGGATATGGTGCGCTATTTCGTATACCGTTCGGTGGAGATCGACATCACCGAGGATCACACCCTGCTGTGGGTCTTCTACGGTTATTTCATTCGCCTTACTCTGCCGGTTGCCGCGGTGGCGTTTGTCGCGGCGGTGATGGGGAACCTTATTCAGGTGGGCTTTCTGTTTACCACCAAGCCGATCACACCCGACCCCAAGCGGGTGATTCCGAACTTCACCCGCTTCATCCAGCGGTCGTTCCTGTCGCTGGAAGCCATCTTCAATCTCGGCAAGGCTATCTCCAAGGTGATCGTGATCGCTGCGCTCGCCTTTATCAATATCCGCGGTGAACTGCCGCGAATCATCAATCTGGCTACACCCGCGGTCGAGCAGTCGTTCGGGTTGATCGCCTGGGTGGCGTTCCGCATCCTTGTTCAGGCGGCAATTCTGCTGCTCGTGTTATCGCTTTTTGACTATCTCTTCCAGCGCAGGCAGCATCGTGAGCAGTTGAAGATGACCAAGCAGGAGGTCAAGGAAGAGCGCAAAACCTACGAAGGTGATCCGATGGTCAAAAGCCGGATGAAACAGCGCATGCAGGAGATGCTCTCGCGCAACATGGTTCGCAAGGTGCCGGAAGCCGACGTAGTGATCACGAACCCGACCCATTTCGCGGTGGCACTCGAGTATCAGCGCGACCGCATGCACGCGCCGATGGTGACGGCAAAGGGGCAGGACGCGATCGCCGAACGGATCAAGACGATCGCCGAGGAAAACTCGGTTCCGGTCATCGAAAACAAGCCACTTGCGCGGGCGCTGTACGCGGAAGTGGATATCGGTGAGATCATTCCGGAACGCTTCTACGAGGCGGTGGTTGCGGTACTGAAACAGGTGTACCAGCTGGACCGCGCTCGAGCAAGGCTATGGTAGCCTGATACGGTAACGGGGGGCATATGGCCGATACGCAACAACAGACCCTTTCTCGATTATTCCTGAACCAGCGCACCGATGTCCTCGTAGCGGTCGGCGTAATCGTGGTGGTGATGATGGTGATCATCCCGCTGCCCACCGTGATTCTCGACAGCCTCATGTCGCTGAATCTCGTGCTCTCGCTTCTCACGATTCTGATCGTGCTGTACACCAAGAGCGCGCTCGATTTCTCGGTGTTTCCGACGATTCTCCTCGTGGTCACGGTCTACGGCCTCGCGCTGAACGTCAGCTCTACACGGTTGATCCTGTCGCTCGGTGAGCAGTTCGACGGAAGGATCGTAATCGCGTTCGGTGATTTCGTGGTGGGAACACCCGGCGCTGAAGGGCTCGTCATCGGGCTGATCATCTTCATCATCATCGTCGCGGTGCAGTTCATCGTCATCACCAAAGGCGCCACCAGGGTCGCTGAGGTCGCCGCGCGGTTCACGCTCGACGCCCTTCCGGGCAAGCAAATGGCGATCGAGGCGGAGTACAATTCCGGGCTCCTGACC
>PUNW01000314.1 GCA_003552665.1 Spirochaetaceae bacterium
TCCGCGCGTTCCGGCACGCGGGGGCCTGGAGCACCGCAGCGTTCCAATCGCTGATAACCGGAACCGTGGGAACCCGCAATGTCCACGAGATAATCCGCGCAGAGTTCGGCGAGCTGATCGCGACTAGCCTCTCGATCGCGATCCTCTGTGCGTTTTTCACTACCGCAGTTGCATTCATAGCCGCTCGCCTGCTTCGCGGCCGGCGTGTCCCGTGGCTCGACACCCTTACCATGCTCCCGTTGGCTGTATCCGGGGTGACCTTTAGTCTTGGGCTACGCCTTCTGTGGTTCGGTGCCCTGCCGACGATCGTATTGATTCTACTCGCCCAGGGGATCATGGCCTTCCCGCTCGTGTTTCGCAGTCTGCGCAGCAGCTTCGACGGGCTTCCGAGCCGCTACAGCGAAACCGCCAAGAGTCTCGGTGCCGGTGTTCTGTTTCGTATTCGCACACTCGAGATCCCGGTCCTGTGGCGGGGCGTGTTGAATGCGTTCGCTTTCGCTTTCGCGTTGAGTCTCGCCGACTTCACCGCGGTCTTCACGCTCGGACGCGGAGCGATCGTGACCTTCCCGGTCGCGATGTATCGCTTGATCGGCTTTCAAAGCTTCGATGTCGCGCTCGCCCTCGGAGTGTGGTATATCGTGGTAGTCGCGGTCGCTTTCATCCTGATAGACATGACCTCATACGCGAGGGAGCGGGAGGGCCTGTGATCGAAGCCGCCGGTATCCGCAAGCGCTACGATGAGTTCAGCCTGGAGATCGCTTTCGCGGTTTCCGACGGTGAGATTCTGACGCTGCTCGGGGCAAGCGGCAGCGGCAAGACCACTACCCTTCGCATTCTCGCCGGGTTCGAAGCGCCTGAGGCCGGCCGCATCACTGTGGACGGCCGCGATGTCACTCACCTCACCCCCCAGCGCCGCCGCCTGGGGTACGTGTTTCAGGACTATACGCTGTTTCCGCATCTGAGCGTTGGTGAGAATGTGGCATACGGGCTTCGCGTGCAACGCGTTCCGCGCCCTGAGCGTGTCCGGCGCGTCACGGAGCTGTTGCGGCTCGTGGGGCTCGCCGAGTTCGCCACCCGTCCGGTCCAGACGCTTTCCGGGGGCGAGCAGCAACGCGTGGCGCTCGCGCGCGCCTTGGCGGTACAGCCGCGGGCGCTGCTCCTCGACGAACCGTTCTCAGCAGTCGACACCGAGAGGCGGGAGGAGCTGCGGCGCTATCTTGTAAAGGTTAAGCGGCGGCTCGGAACCCCGATGGTGTTTGTAACTCACAGCCGCAGCGAAGCGCTGGCGCTCTCTGATCGTCTGGTAGTGCTGCGTGACGGCAGGGTTGAAGACCAGGGCGACCCCAAAACGCTGTATGAGCGTCCCGGGAGCGAATACAGCGCCCGCTTTCTCGGAAAGGCCAACATCTTCAGCACCGAAGAGCTTGCCGCGTTTCCGGCGGGCACAGTTGCCGGCGCTGTTCGGAACCGCCCGGCGGACGGCGCGCTGTTGCTGATCCGACCGGAGCAACTCGTCCTTTCCGACGGTCGGGGGCTGGCCGCGCAGGTAGTCCATGGAAGCTATTACGGGGCCTATCATGACTACGAGCTTGAGACCGCGTTCGGAAGCTTCTACCTTCAGACCCGCGAACGTCTCGCACTCGAAAGCCGTGTCACGCTGCGCCTCCCGGCCGAACACCTGGTGGTCATCGGCTCGCACGAGTGAGAGGTCAGGTTGGCGCGACCGGCACCATATCGCGGGCCTTCTGAATCTCGCGCGCATCGATCATGTTGCGCTTCTGTAATCCTCGCAACAGCCCTTCGACCATCTCAGGGTCGAACTGTGTCCCTTTGTTCCGCAGCAGCTCGAGGATTGCTTCGCGCTGATTGAGGGCCTTGCGGTATACGCGGTTTTCGGTCATCGCATGCCAGGCGTCGGCTACCGCAATCAGGCGTGCCACAACCGGAATCTCCTCGCCCTTCAGTCCCTGAGGATATCCGGTACCGTCGTAGCGCTCCTGATGTGCCAGGATGATCCTCGCCACCGGCCGAAAGTGATCGAACTGCTCCAGGAGCTCGGCGCCGAGAATCGAGTGCTGCTTCATCAATTCCCACTCATCCGGCTCGAGCCGGCCCTCCTTGAACAGAATCCGGTCCGGGATGCCGATCTTGCCGATATCGTGAAGCAGGAGCGATTCACGCACGCAGGCATCAACGGTCAGGCCGATTTCTTCAGCGATGACCATCCCATAGGTAAGCACGTCGATCGCGTGCCCGGCGGTATAGCGGTCCTTGAGCTCAAGCGACTGCGAGAAACTGAGCGAAAGCTCTTCGATCCGCGCCTCGAGCTCTTCAGCGCGCACTTTGGTTTCATGGAAACGGCGGGTAGCAACCAGGTTGCGGATCCGCGCGTCCAGCTCGCGAATGATAATCGGTTTCGCCAGGTAGTCGTCGGCCCCGGTTTCCAGCCCCTCGATACGAGCGTCGAGCTCGAACTTGGCTGTAGTGAGTATCACCGGAATTGAAGCGCTTCGTTCGGTCGACTTGATAGCATTCAGCAACTCGTATCCATCCATCCGCGGCATCATGATATCGGAGACAACGACGTCGGGCAGCTCACTGTCCTCTCGATCCAGATACTCCCATCCGGCCTTCCCATCCGCGGCAACCTCGACCGAATGGCCCAAACGCGCGAGCATTGTCGCCACGTATTCGCGCAGGTCCGTGTTGTCCTCGACGTACAACACTCGGATTGCGTCCTCGGCGGCGGCGGACGACGGGGCCGAGGGTTCGGTGAACCTGCTCGGTGGTGCTTCGACATCGGCAAACGCGATGTTGTAGGCCGTCAGCCCGGTCATGTCGTCCATGCGGCGCGGTCCCTGACGGCGGTCTTGGCCTAAAAACGGACAGTCGGCCCGGCGACGATCACCGCTGCGTCGCTCGATCTCCGCGGTCGGCTCGAGTACTTCAAGGTTGGTCGGCAACCGGACCGTGAAAGTACTGCCTTCTCCCACCCGGCTCTCAACCGACACCGAGCCCCGCTGCATGTCGACCGCTTCTTTGACGATTGCAAGCCCCAGACCAGTACCTTCATAGCGCCGGGTGAGCGAACCGTCGACCTGCTGGAACCGTTCGAAGATCTTCTCGAGATGGCCGGCGGAGATACCCTCGCCGGTATCCTGCACCTGCACCTCGATCCAGTCGTCGTCGGCACTCAGCACCACACGCACCGCGCCGCTGGGGGTGAACTTGATCGCGTTGCGCACCAGGTTCGAAAGAATGCGTTCGAGCTTCTCGCGGTCAAGATAGACGGTCGGGATCGCACCGCGCACATCGTAAGTAAGACTCAGACCCTTGCGAGCGGCAACATCGCTGAAAGCCGATACCACCCCTTTCACCGCTTCGAGCACGCTCGTACGCGCGAGACGTAACCGCATCCGGCCCGCTTCGAACTTCGCGAAGTCCAGCATCTGGTTGATCATGTCCAACAGCCTGAGCGCATTACGGTAGATCTGGGCCACCAGCGCCTGCTGGTCCGGCTGTAGGGCCCCGACATCGCCCTCATAGAGGCTGTATACCGGACCGATGATCGAGGTCAGCGGGGTGCGCACTTCATGGCTGATGTTGGCGAAGAATTGCGACTTGAGCGTATCGAGCTCAGTGAGCTCTTCGTTCGCGCGTGCCAGCTGATACCGGGCCACAAACTCCTTGCGGCGCATTTCGGTTGCGAGGTATGAGCTGATGATCACCAGGATCATCGTGGATACCAGAAAGAAGTTGTTGTTCATGAACGCCCGGTAGTCGTCTATTCCACCGGTTGCGAATACGGGGACGATGAACGACAGATACACCACCGCACATACGATGGCGGTTCGTTTCACATCAAGCGGCAACATGAAAAGAAAGACGATCAATGCGAGGTTGATCCCGGCATAGTATGGGCTGCTGTACCCGCCGGCGAAGTGGACCATAGTCACGATCGCCAATGCCCACACGAGATACGCGACCATCCCACATTCGCGCGACCGGCGACGGCCCCAAGCTGTTCGCACGACGAAAAAGATCAGTAGGGTCGCCACGACCGCTACCGATCGTAATATGAGAAAGACAGTGAATAGCTCGGGATATGCGATCCAATCAAGTATCGAGAAAAAGGCGATGAGTACAGCCGCCGGTATCGCAGCTAGCTGCACGTCCCGTGCTGCTTTAGCGATTGATTCTTCTCGAAAACCTTCTCGAATAGCCTCGTCGTCATTTCTTCGCATATTTACATGTCAACTTCCGGAAGCACTCTCAAAATAGTCGATAAACTGTCCGACAGTCTCGAGTTCCGCGCAAGCCGCCTCATCTACTTCGACACCCAGAATTACCTCACATCTTGCTAGCAGCTGCAATCCCAATATACTATCGATTCCAAGCTCTTCTCGAACGCGTACCTGATCGTCCAAATGCTCTACATCGACCTTGCACACCTCCGCAAACACGCTCCGAACCTTCTCTCGTATGTTAACAGCCATCATGAACCCCTATACTCTTATCGGTCACTAAGCTCAATACTTTGGGGGATTTTATACGCTGCCAGCCGCTCCTTCAGAAAAGTACGGAGGCAGTCACTGATAGGCTGCAAGCCATTTGTCCCGCTGCGTCCCTCACTCAGCTCCACAACAGCACGTAGCTTGCCATCGCGGAAAGCAATGTGCGCGTCCTTTACGCTATCGTGTCCGGAAAGCACGTTACGAAGCTCCTGCAGATCAACCATGAGGCCATTGACCTTGCAAGTCGGTTTTAGCTCCCGCACAAAGCGAAGATGCCCTTGATTCACGGAGAATATGTCTCCGGTGTGCAACCATCCCTCGGCGTCTAAGGCTTCGTTCGTTTCTCGAGGACGGCGATAATAGCCTCGAAAAACGCCAGGGCCTCGCAGCAGTAGCTCACCATCCGCATCCGATAGTTTCGATTCCAGTCCATGGACTACCGGACCTTCAGTGCCTATCCGTGCATCGCCACGCCGGTTCAAGGTTGCAGGGGTGACCTCAGTAAGTCCATAACCGTTCAGTAGCTCAGCGCCGGAGGTGGTCCGGGACGCGTCAGATGCGTCTGTGCATCCGAGAGAA